>CALKVR010000164.1 GCA_938004815.1 uncultured Polyangiaceae bacterium
GCGCGCGCCGCCGCCTGCTCGACCGTGAGCGTGCGCGGGCGCCCGAACGCGTGCGGCGCTGCGACGGCGACCGCGGCCACCGCCGCCACCACGGCGCCCGACCCCACCCCCATCGAGCCCGCGATCGCCGCGCCCAGCGCGAGGGCCGCCGCCACGCCCAGGTCGAGGTGGCCCTCGTCGCGGCGGCCCTCGTCACGGAGACCAGGTCGGGCGGCGCTGCCGGCGAGCGCGCCGATCGTCGTGAAGAGCATCGCCGCCGCGAAGAACCCCACGAAGTGCGAGAGCAAGAGCTCGAGCATGCCGAGGTGCATGATCTCGAAGCGGGTCGGCGCCGCGAGCTTGGCGATGCCGCGGTCGACCTTGGTCCACCCGACGTGTGTTCCGACCGCGGCCGCGACGGCAGTGAAGACCGCGCATGCCCAGGCGAGCGGCAACCCCAGGGCCCGAGGCCTCGCGGCGTACCAGACGAGCGCGCCGAGCCCCGAAAGGTAGCCGCCCGCGATGAAGAAGGCGGGCGGCCCGGTCGTCTTCCACCACTCGCGAGCGGTGTGCCCCGGGTAGCCGAGCGCCATGAGCGCGGTAGGGCCGAGGATCGCGAGCGCCGCGAGCGCGGCCACGGCACGCGTGGTGCGAGTGGGCGCGCGCTCTTGCGCGGCCGCGACGCCCGACGCGACCGTCGGTGCCTTCGCGACGTCGACGGCCGTCGCCGCGAACGCGGCGTCACCGGCAGACACGACGTCGTTCATCGACGCGAACCGATCGTCGGGGGACTTGGCCAAGAGGCGTCGCATGAACGCCTCGACCGGGGCGCTCGCCTCGCAGCCGCGCTCGGCGAGCGCGGGCGGCGTGGCGTGCAGGTGCAGCTGCGCGAGCTCGACGAACTGGCTCGAGCGGAACGGCGGCGCGCCGGTGAGCATCTCGTAGAGGGTGATGCCGAACGCATACTGATCGACGCGGGTGTCGATCTCGCCCGCCCACCACTGCTCGGGCGCCATGTAGACGGGCGTGCCGATCGGCACGCCCGTCTTGGTCAGCTTCATCGCGGAGCCGTCGGGTGCGTTGGGATCCGTGGTCGGCTCTACCGATTTCGCGAGCCCGAGATCGAGCAGACGCACCCGGGGCGGCCCCCCCTCGACGGACTCGAGGAAGACGTTCTCGGGCTTCAGATCACGGTGGGCGATGCCGCGCTCGTGCGCTGCCGAGAGGGCGTCGGCCATCTGCCTCGCGTACGCCCAAGCGAGATCGGGCGAGAGCGCGCCCTTCGCCGAGATCTCTTCAGCCAGGCTCCGCCCCTCGAGCAGCGACATGACGAGGTAGGGCAGGCCGCCGTCGAGCGTTCCGAACGCGAACACGTCGACGATGCCCGGGTGGCGAACCTCGTTCGCGGCGCGGGCTTCGCGCTCGAAGCGCCGAACCGCGTCGTCGTCGTGCAGGAGCTCACGCTTGAGGACCTTGATCGCGACGCGCTTTCCGATCTGCGGCTGCTCGGCCGAGTAGACCGTCCCCATGCCGCCGCCACCGATCCGCTGCGTGATCCGGTAACCAGCCACGACCGTCCCCGAGGCGAGCTCGGCCCCTCTCTGACCTTGCCGGCCCTGGCCCTCGGTCGCCATGGAAGGGCCCCCAGTCTACGCCAGACCGGGTACGCCAGGCCGTCAGATGCCCGGGACGCTGGACTTGAGGCGCCGCGCGATCCGCTCCTCGAGCGCGGTCGCTTCGATACCCAGCGCGGCCGCCGCCGAGAGCAAGAGGGCGCGTTCGCCCGGATCGATCGTTCCATCGACGACGGCGGCCTCGACCAGGAGGGCCATCACCCGCGCCTGGACGTCGGACTCGAGCGCGCGGAGCGTCGTGGTGGTCGCGCCGACGTCGCGCAGGCTCGCAGCGCCGGCCTCGTCGGTGTCGAGACGAAAGCGACGCATCGCGCGCTCGAGGAACTCGCGCTCCTCGGCGACGACTACGCCGTCTGCTGCGATGACGGCCTCGATGAGCTGGCAAATCTTTCGGCGCTGCTCCAGGTCCATCGAGAAACCTCGGCAGATGAGAAATCGAGCGGGGTGGACGGGACTCGAACCCGCGGCCTCCGGCGTGACAGGCCGGCGTTATAACCGACTTAACTACCACCCCAACGGGGTCTAGGTTGCTTGTTCGACTTGGCCCTTGCACCGAGACGGAAGTGGGCGGGACAGGGATCGAACCTGCGACCAGCGGCGTGTAAAGCCGCCGCTCTACCGCTGAGCTACCCGCCCGGGCGAAAGAGCCCGCGTACTCTACCCAGCACGGACCTTTGGTCAAGCGCTTTTCTCACGGGCGCTTCGATCATCGATCGCGGACCGGTCGCTTCTCTTCTCGCGCGCGCCCCGATGCTGCGAGTATGAGGCCGCCGTGTCGAGGTCGATCCACCGCATCGTGTGCGCCCTGGTCTTCGTGCTCACCGTCCTCTCTTCGGTCGCGCCGGCCCACTACGCGCTAGCGCAGCAACCGACCGCGAACGACGCCGCTCAGCTGAAGGCGAAGGCGGACGAGGCGATGCTGAACCTCCAGTATCAGGAGGCGTTCGATCTCTACGAGAAGGCCTACGCCATCTCGAAGGATCCCGCGCTCCACTACAACCGCGGGCGCGCCCTCGCAGCGCTCAGCCGCTTTCCCGAGGCGCTCGCGATGTTCGAGGCGTTCGAGCGGGACGCGCCGCCCGCGCTGAAGGCCAAGGTGCCCGACCTCGCCGACTTCGTGAACCAGATCCGCCAGAAGGTGGCGACGATCTGGGTCCAGGTGACGCCGGCGGGCGCGACCGTCCGCCTCGGCGACGTGGTCCTCGGCCAAGCGCCGCTCGAGAGCCGTCAGGTCAACGCAGGCAAGACGAAGCTCGTCATCACCGCCGACGGGTACGCGCCGCTCGAACAAGACGTCGATCTGCCGGGCGGCAAAGAGACGCGCCTCGACCTGGCCCTCACGCCGAAAGATCGCCGCGGCACCCTCGTGGTGAGGTCGGTGACGGGCGCGCTCGTCGCCGTCGACGGCAAGTCCGCCGGGCAGGTACCCACCGAGAGCCTGGGACGCACGAGATCGTGCTCGATCACCCCGACCACTACGCGTCGTCGTCGAAGGTCGTGATCGGCGTGGGTGAGCGCAAGGTGGTCGACCTGCCGCTCGAGCCCGTCCCCGCCGTGTACGAGACGTGGTGGTTCTGGACCATCATCGGTGGCGTCGCGCTGACGGGGGGCGCCATCGGGGTAGGTGTCGCCCTCACGACCGAGCGCGGTCCCGACGAGGGGAGCATCGACCCCGGCTCGATCGTGATCCGCCCCGAGCGGGCACCGACGCCGGGGCTCGGCCTGTCTACGACGCGCGCGAGCGTGGCGGGCAAGAGCCACGCGTCGGTGACGCTGCATTGGGCGTGGCAGCTCTGATCCGCTGCCCCCCTTCGGGAAGCGGCGTCGCAACTTTGGCTGCGTTCGGACGATTTCCGGCTAGACTCTAGCCATCGTACCCGGAGCTCGGGCTTGCTGATCGGCGGTCGTTACCAAGTCTTGCGCGTGCTCGGCGAAGGCGGGATGGGCATCGTCTACCTCGCCCAGCAGACCGACCTCGATCGGCGCGTCGCGGTGAAGGTGCTCCGGCGTGAGGCCATGACCGACAAAGAGGTCGTGGAGCGCTTCCGCCGCGAGGCGCGCGTGGCGGCCAAGCTCTCGAACCCGCACGTCGCGCGCATCCTCGACTTCGGCACCACCGAAGACGGCTACCCGTTCATGGTGCTCGAGTATCTCGAGGGCAACGACCTCGACGACGAGCTCGAGCGCCGCGGCGCGTTGCCGCTCGCCGAGGCGGCCGATCTCATCATCCAGGCGTGCGAGGGGATGCGCGAGGCCCACGCGATCGGCGTGGTGCACCGCGATCTGAAGCCGGGCAACCTGTTCCTCTGCGGCCACGAAGGCAAGCGCCTGCTCAAGGTGCTCGACTTCGGGATCTCGAAGGTCACCGCCGACGAGCAGGTGCGCGTCACCCAGACCGCGAGCGCGTTCGGCACGCCGCTCTACATGTCACCCGAGCACGTGCGCAGCACGAAGGGCGTCGATCACCGGACCGACATCTGGTCGCTCGGCGTGATTTTGTACGAGATCGTGACGGGGGTACCGCCATTCGACGGCAGCAGCCCGACCGCGGTGGCGGTCGCGGTCGCGACCGACCCGTTCGTTCCGCCCTCGGTGCAGCGCCCCGGGTTGCCGCGCGAGCTCGACGACGTCATCGCGAAGCTCCTCGCCAAGGATCCCGCGGCGCGCTTCGCGACGGTCACCGATCTCGCCGACGCGTTGCGGCCGTTCGCAGCCGGTGAGCTCACGTCCGAGGCCCTCGCCCCTCGCGCGCGCGCCCACACGATGGAAGCGAGCGCGATGACCACGACCCACATCGCCCCGCAGACGATGAACAAGAGCCGGCGCAAGGTCGCGATCGGCGCGGCCGCCGCGGTGGCGGGGGCGACCGCGATCGTGATCGCGGCCTTCTCGCTCGGCCGCGGGAGCGATGCGGTGACGGGCGGTGAGCCGCCGACGGCCAAGCCCGACGCGGCCGCGAGCGCGTCGGCCGCCACGGCCTCGACCGCGCCAGCCCCCCAGATCGGCGCCACCGCCGCCGTCACCGTAGAACCGGTCGTGTCGGCCGCTCCGACCGCGAGCGCCTCCGCCACGGCGCGCAAGCCGACGCCGGCGAAGCCGACGGCGACACAAGCGCCCGCCGCCACGCCCACCCAGCGCCCCAACGACAAGAAAGATCCGTCGGGGCGCCCGATCGTCCTCTGAGAGAAACGCTTGCGTTCCGGTCCTCACGGGCGATGATGGCGCTCGTGCTTCGACTTCTCGCGATGTTCCTCGCGTTGGTCGTGCTCCACCTCGCGTCGATCGCCCCCGCGTTCGCCCAAGCGAGCGACGCCGCGCGGCTCAAGTCCGAGGGCGACGCGCTCATGGGAGACATCAAGTACCAAGAGGCGCTCGAGAAGTACGAGCAGGCGTACAAGATCAGCGCGGACCCGGCGCTTCTCTACAACCAGGGCCGCGCGCTCGAGGCGCTGACGCGGTTCCCCGAAGCGCTCGAGAAGCTCGAGGCGTTCGACGCCAAGGCGCCGCCCGAGCTCCACGCCCGCGTGCCCAACCTGAAGAAGCTGATCGCCGACATCGAGGGCCGCACGACGCTCCTCACCGTCTCGGTCAAGCAAAAGGGCGCGGCGATCAAGCTGGGCGACCGCGTGCTCGGTACGTCTCCCCTCGCTCAGACGCGCGTGAACGCCGGCAAGGTGAAAATCGAGGTGAGCCTCGAGGGCTTCGACACCAGCACGCGCGAGGTCGAGCTGCCCGGCGCGGGCGCCAAGACCGAAACGTTCGATCTCGTGCCGCGCGACAAGACCGCGGTGCTCTCCATCGATTCGCCGGTCAAGGGCGCGACGGTGCGCGTCGACGGCGGCCCGCCGATGCAGGTCCCCACCGAGGCGCGCCTTTCGCCCGGCAAGCACGTGGTGTCGCTCGAGGCCGCGGGCTACGAGGACAACACCGTCGACGTCGAGCTGCGCGCCGCCGAGCGGCGCAAGCTGACCATCGAGCCGGGCGAATCGCCGGTGTACGAGCGGTGGTGGTTCTGGACCATCTGGGGGGGCGTGCTGGTCGGGGCCGGTGCGTCGGTGCTCACCTACGCTCTCTTGACCGAAGGGCCCCCGGACGAGGGGACGATCCCGCCGTGCCAGCTGGTCGTGAACGCAGAGGGCGGCGAGTGTACGCCTACCGCCGCGCACGCCCTGCGACATGTGGCGCCGGGCCGCGGCACCTATCGTGCGCCCGGTTCGTTCACGATCGGGCCGATCCCGGTGTTCAAGCTATCGTTCTGAGCAAACTTTCCACGAAACCGGGCGCGATCTTCTACCATACCACCTGTCGTGTTCGAGACGGGGCAAGTCATCGCTGCCAAGTACGAGGTCACCCGCGTCCTCGGTGAGGGCGGCATGGGGATCGTCTACCAGGCGAAGCACCTCGAGCTGGGCGTGCTCGTCGCTCTCAAGGTGCTGCGCGACGAGGTCATGCAAGACCCGGAGGCGGTGCGGCGGTTCTACCGTGAAGCCCAGGCAGCGGCCGCTCTCAGCGGCGAGCACGTCGCGCGGGTGCTCGACGTCGGCCGGGTCGAGGGCGTTCGGCCGTTCCTCGTCATGGAGTACCTGGACGGCGCCGATCTCGGCGTCATCCTCGAGCAACAGCACCGCCTGTCGGTCGGCGAGGCGGTCGACTACATCGTTCAGGCCTGCGAAGCGCTCGAGGACGCGCACCGCGCGGGCATCGTGCACCGCGACCTCAAGCCCGCGAACCTCTTCGTGGTGAGGCAGGGCAGCCGCCGCGTCGTGAAGCTGGTCGACTTCGGCATCTCGCGGTTCGACCGCCCGAACGAGGTCCGGGTGACCCAGACCCAGACCGCGTTCAGCACGCCGCTCTACATGGCGCCGGAGTCGGTGCGGAGCGCCAAGTACGCGGACGCCCGGACCGATCTCTGGGCGCTCGGGGTGATCTTGTACGAGCTCTTGGCGGGCATCCCGCCGTTCCTCGGCGACACGCCGACAAGCGTCGCGGGTGCGATCACGATCGACAAGCAAAAGCCCGTGTCGCTCGAGCGCCGCGACGTGCCGCCCGAGCTCGACGCGATCATCGCGTGGGCCCTGGAAAAAGACCCGGCGAAGCGGCCGCAGAGCGCGGGCGAGCTGGCCGAGGCGCTGCGACCGTTCCGTGACGGCGCGCGCCTGTCGATGCCGGGCTCGATGCCAGGCGCCATGCTGCCGCTGGGTGATCCGCAGGCGACCACGGCGCGCAGCATGACGCCGGGCCTCGCGCGCACCGACCAGACGATGCGCACGGGCGATCCGGTCTCGGGCGACGTCCGCCGCGAGAAAAAGAACCGCATCGCGCTCGTGGCCGCGGTGGCGGTGATCGGGTGCTTTGGCACGGTGGCGGTGCTGACGCTCTGGCCCTG
>CALKVR010000165.1 GCA_938004815.1 uncultured Polyangiaceae bacterium
GAAGGAGGTGGGCGACCGCGTCGAGAGCCTCGAGGATGCGACGGACGAGGAGCTCGAAGCGCTCCTCGACAACGCCGACGGCAACAGCCCGCCCGTCGCGGTGATCAAGAACCTGACCGGGCCGCTTGCCCCCCGAGGCATCGAGAGGCTCGACACGACGTGGGCTCGCGCCAGCGCCACCGAGGGCTTCGACGTGGCGGCCGCGCGCGCAAAGATCGCGGCCGGCCTGAAAGACACCTTTCAAAAGGGCGCCGTGCCGGCGAAGAGGCCGACCGTGGCGGGTGCGCCGGGCGGCGCGCCGCAGGCCACCGTGGGCCTGCGCGTGCCCGTGCGCGAGGGTGAGGCGCCCGTGTTCCCGATCGGAAACGTCGTGCGGGAACAGGAGCGGCAGCTCGTCGCGATGAAGAAGCGCGTCCCGCCCGGCGAGAGCCCGGAGGTGCTCGCCAAAATCGACGCCGCCCTCGAACGGCTGCGCAGCGACCCTCAGATCCGGGCCGCCGATCCGCACTACCGACCCTACCGTGAAGACGACCCGCCCCCCGACGCCCCCGGGCCCGGCGCCGATCTCCTCGGGCGTGATCTCAGCGACCTCGACCTCTCGGGGATGGACCTTTCCGGTGCCGATCTGCAGTGCGCCATCCTCAGCCGCACGAACCTGGCGGGCGCCAACCTGAAGGGCGCCAAGCTCGGCGGGGCCCGCCTCGAGCGGGCATCGATCGACGGCGCCGACCTGAGCGACGTCGATCTCACCTCCACGTCGTTCGATCGGGTGAGCGCGCGCGGGGCCAAGCTCGATCGGACGAGGCTCGATCTCGTCCGCGTGCAGCGCTGCGACTTCTCGGACGCCTCGTTCACGGGAGCCGAGGGGACCCTCGCGAGCTTCACGCGGTCGACGCTCGAACGCGCCGACTTCTCGGGCGCGAGCTTTCTGCTGCTCGGGCTCGACGCGTGCGAGCTCGCCGAGGCCAAGTTGGGCGCCAAGCTCGGGCACGCTCGGGTTGACGGGTGCAACGCGAGGGGGGCCGTCCTCGGCGGTGCGGAGCTCGTCGGCGCGAGCTTCAACGAGTGCGATCTGGGCGACGCGAACGCGAGCCGCATCGGCGGCGACGGCGCCGTCTTCTACAGGTCGAGCTTGAAGCGGGCGCGGTTCGATCGCGCCGACCTTCGGGCGTCGCACTTCTTGGGGGTCGACGCCACCGAAGCGAGCTTCGCCCGCGCGCACCTCCCGCGGGCCCGGTTCGATCGCGCCATCCTGCGCGACGCGACGTTCGAGCGAGCGAGCTTGCTGCGCGCGGATCTGCGCAAGGCGTCGCTCACGCGCGCCAACCTCAAGAAGGCCTGTCTCCACGACGCGCACCTGACCGAGACCGCGGGTGTGGACGTCGATTGGGAGGGCGCCGACCGTGAAGGCATGAACGTGCAGCGGTCGCAGCTCGTCACCAAGCGGGGAGGGGGCGCGTGACGGCGGTGGATGCACTCGTCGCGCGCGTCCGCGCCGGGCAGTCGCTCGAGGGCGCGCAGATAGGCGCGCTCGATCTGCGCGGGCGCAACCTCGCCGGCGCGAAGCTCCGCGGCGCGGTGCTCGTGGGCGCCCGCCTCGATGGGGCCGATCTGTCGGGGGCCGATCTCGCAGGGGCCGAGATCACCGAGTGCGCGTTCGATGAGGCGATGCTCGACGGCGCCAACCTAGCAGGCGCGAAGATCGCGATGTCGACGTTCAGAGAGGCCGATCTACGTGGCTGCGATCTGGGCGGCGCGAAGCTCACGCTCTGCGATCTGCCCGGCGCGCGCCTCGACGGCACGACCCTCGCGGGGACGGCCTTCGCCAAGTGCGATCTCTCCCGCGCGAACCTCGCGGGCTCGCGCCTCGAGGGCGCGAGCCTGGATCTCTCCATCCTGCGCGAGGCCGACCTGCGTCGCCTCGTCGCGGTCGACTCGACGGCTTGCAAAGCAGACCTGGCCGGTGCGCGCCTCGACGACGCGAAGCTAGAAAAGTCCGTGCTCGTGGGCGCGAACCTGACCGGAGCGAGCCTCGAGGGCGCGCGGCTCGAGGACGTCATCCTGATGACGGCCAACCTCACCGGCGCCCGGCTCTCCAAGTGGATGGTGGGTTGCGTCTTCAGCGACGCCTACGTCGTCCCGCCGGGCAGCGGGGCGCCGGCCGAGCCCGTGCCCGGCGAGCTCACCCTCGATCTGTCGGGGGTCGACATGCGCGGGGCCAACCTCTCCCGCAGCGTCTTTCATGGCGCGCTTCTCCGTCAGGCCGATCTTCGCGAAGCCAACCTCGAGGGCACCACGCTCCGCGCGTGCGATCTCGAAGGGGCCAGCCTGGACGGCGCGAACCTTTTCCGCAGCGTCCTCGACGGCGCGAAGCTGCCCGGTGCGCGGCTCCGCGGCATGCGGCTGAGGCTCGGGATGTGGATGCGGGTCGATCTGCGAGGCGCCGATCTGAGCGGCGCGCACGTCGATCTGACCAACCTTCAGGATGCCGACCTCGGCGGGGCCGATCTGCGCGGCGCGGCGCTCGAGAACGTGATCCTGGATGGCGCGAAGCTCGAGGGCATCGTGGTCGACAAGACCCGATTCGACAAAGTCGGCTTCGAGAAGCTGGACATGCGGGCGTTCCCCTTCGACGGCCTCACCATGACTGCTTGCGACTTCACGAAGTGCGACTTCTCGGGCGTTCGGATCGTCGGCTGCGACTTCGAGAAGAGCAACTTCACCGAAGCGAACCTCGCTCGCGTGACGTTCGAGCGCTGCTCGCTCCGGATGGTGACCGCGCGCAAGGCGAACCTCGCCCGCGCCACGCTCCGCGGCGTGCGGGCCAAGGGCGCGTTCTTTGGCGGCGCGTCGCTCGAGGGCGCCGACCTGCGCCAGGCGTTCCTGCGCTACGCGACCTTCAGCGGCGCCAACCTGAGCGGCGCGCTCTTGATCGAGGCCGATCTGAGGGACGCACTCTTCGACCGCGCGATGGCCAAGAGGGCGTGCTTCCAGTCGGCACAGCTCATCTACGCCGATCTCTCGCACGCTGACGTGACGGGCGCCGACTTCGGCGACGCCAACCTCTTCGGGGCCAAGGTGCACAACCTCGAGGACGAGAAGGCAAACTATGACGGTGCTGTTACGCTCATGCAACGGGGCACCGACTTGCCGCTGCTCGAAGCCGAGGCCTACAACCCGTCGAGGGGTGGATGACGCCGGGCTCGAGCCTCGAGCGCTATTTGGGCGCCGCGCGGGTGATCCGCGTGAACGACCAGAGCCTCCTCGTCGCCCTCGAGGCGGGCTCGGCGCCGAGCGGGGTGGTGGTTCACGCGACCCCCGCTTTCACGTCGCCCTATCGGCCGGTGGCGGGCGACGAGCTACTGG
>CALKVR010000166.1 GCA_938004815.1 uncultured Polyangiaceae bacterium
ATCGTCCAGAGGCCTTGGGCTCGCGGGCTCATGCGCCGAGTATACGCGCTGTAGCGCGCACGCCGGCGCCCGCCCTCATCACGTCTTCGATGGATCGGCCACGCGGCCCATGAACAAGACGAGCCCGCTCTTGGTGTCGCGGATGACGAAGAGGAACGGGTGCTCGGCCTTGAAGTCGATCATCTGCACCGGCGCGCTCCCGGCCCGCGGCATCAGCACGGCGGTGGCGGCTGCGGCCTCGGTACCCTTCTCGTCGACCTTCACGAACGCCTTGTGGAACACCTTGCCGATGACGAGGCGGTCGTCGGGGTTGGGCGGGTTGGCGATGAGGGTGAAGTCGGCCTTCTTGGGATCGAAGGCCGCCTTCATGCCCATCTCGATGAGCATGTCGCCCAGCGAGAGCGAATCGGCGGGGGCGACCTCGAACTTGGGGATCGCCGCGCTGACGCGCTCCTTTTTCATGCCTTGCAAGAGGTCCGCGAGCTTCTTTTCGTCGAGCGATTTTTCGACGGCGTCGAGGCCGTCTGCCTTCTCGGGCAACACGATCACCATCGACATGTCGCCGCCCTTGTAGGGCAGCTCGAGCGCGGCGACGCCGTCTTTCTTGGTGTAGTTGAACGAGCCGGACTGGTGCATCGTCGGGACGTCGAGCTTGTCTTTGGTCGTCTTGTAGAAAGCGGCAGGGCGCGTGTGGTTCTTCTCGAAGGGCGACTCCCAGTCGCCGAGGAAGTAGATCGCGTTCACGAGCACGAGGCGCATGTCGGACTTGATCGCGTCTTTCGGGATCAGATCCTTGATGCGCTTCTCGGTCTCGGTCTCGACCCAGCCGTTGATGCGGACGCGTGCGGCCTCGGGGCCCTTGATGAAGTCGACGAGCTCGAGCGGTGCGCCGTAAGCCTTCTTGGTCTGATCCAGGTAGGGCTGCTCGAACTTGTAGGTGGTCTCGCCGAAGAGCTGGTTGGCGATCCGAAACGTGATCGGTCGGCTCTTGTCCTCGAGGCTCGCGGCCAGCGTGCCGGACGTCGACATGACCTCCGCCGGCGTGCCCTCGAGGTGCAGCACCTTCTTCATCTGGTCGGCGGTCTCGCCCTTGGCGCCGCCCCAGGTCATCGTCAGCGCGGTCGTGATGCTGAAAGGCGAGAAGATCTGGTTGCCGGGCTTTTTCTTGATGCGCTCGTAGAGATCGAAGCCGAACGCGTTGCTCCCCGACGCGAGCTTGCTCACCGCGTCGGCCGGCGGCGGCGCGACGGGTGGCGCGTCGGGCTTGGGTGCGCTGCTCGACGCGACCGCCGCGGGTGACGAGGCGGGTGGAGTCGCGGTCGTCCCGCCGACGGTGTTCGAGGGGCTGACGGGATCGGGTCGAACCGGGTCGTCGCAAGCGACGGCGCACAGCGAGAGCGAAACGAGAGAGGCGAGCAGCGACGGGCGCATCGAACGAGGCTCCTTGTTGGGACGGGTGAGGCTAGACCTTGGACGGGCGACCGGGCGAGAGGATCCGCTCGAGCAGGTTCGAGTCGCGTGGCGTCGCGCCACGGCCCGGCATTGGCTCGCGAAATGCAGTGCCTACGTCTCGTCATGATCTCGCAGCTCCCCTCATCGAACATCCTGCCCCTGGCGCCCCCGGCGTCGCTTCGTGGCCTGTGCCGGCCCTCACCGAACGGAACGCGCGACCGCGTCGATTCCGCTCACCCGGGGTGGGTCGTAGCCGCTCCCCAGGCGGGCGCGCACGTGACGCCCTCGATTCGGCTCGTTCGCCCGCTGGCTCGAGGCGGGATGGGGAGCGTGTGGCTGGCGGAGCACGTGACGCTTCGCTCGCCGGTCGCCGTGAAGTTCATGAGCGAAGCGACGCTCGAGAGCCGTGAGGCGCGCGAGCTCTTTCAGAGAGAGGCTGCCGCGCTCGTCCAGCTGCGGAGCCCGCACGTCGTGCAGATCTTCGATTTCGGCGTCACGAAGGGCGGGCTCCCGTTCATCGTGATGGAGCTGCTCGAGGGCGAGACTCTCCAGGATCGCATCGATCGGTACGGGCGTCTCTCGCCGCGTCTCACCATCGAGATCATCCGGCAAGCCGGCATCGCGCTCGCGCGCGCCCACGATCTCGGCATCGTCCACCGCGACATCAAGCCCGAGAACGTGTTCCTGGTCGAGTCGGGCGCGGGCACCTTCGTGAAGCTCCTCGACTTCGGCATCGCGGCGGAGGCCGGTCTCGGCGCCGATGAAGTGGTCGGCACGCCGCAGTTCATGTCACCCGAGCAGATGGATGGCACCGCCGTCGATCCCTCGGTCGATGTCTGGGCGCTCGGCGTGATGGCGTACTACTGCCTGTCGGGCCGCTTGCCGTTCAGCGGTCGCGACCTCCCGACGCTCTCTGCCGCCGCGCGGCGTGGACCGGCGGCGCTCCTCGCCGACGTGCTCCCCGAGCCGCTGCCAGGGCTCGAGCTCTGGGTCCAAGGGGCGATGGAGCCGGACCCGTTCCTCCGGTACGCGGATGCGCGCGCGGCGCTCGACGCGCTCGACGTGATGCTCCAGGGCTCGGATCTCGACATCGACAAGCCGCCGCCGCGCCGCACCCCCGTACCCGACCCGCCCGCGCGTGACGCCGACGACGAGTGGTTCACCACGATGCGGATCAAGAAGCTCGAGCGACGCCGCGTCGTCTCGCGCGTCGCAGCCGTCGCGGCGGTGCTCGGCTTCGCAACGTTCGGCGCGTACGCGATCGGCGGGCATCACCCCGCGGCGCCCGAGCTTCGCGCGTCGGCCAGCGCGTGGGCGGCGAGCGTCCAGAGCGCCGGCGCCTGGTTCGAGTGAGCGTGGGCCGACGCCTGGCGATCCGCTAGGCTTGGGCTCGCATGCAGAGCGGCCCCGCGACGAATCCCGACCCGGCGTCGATGACGCCGGGGATGATCCTCGCGGGCCGCTACCGGCTGGAGCGCTCGATCGGCGCGGGCGGCTTCGGTACCGTCTTCGCTGCCGTCAACGCGAACACCGGCGAGCGCGTCGCGCTCAAGGTGCTCTCGCCGCGCATCCTCGACATGGCGGGCGGGGCCGAACGTTTTCGCCGAGAGGCCGAGCTCGCGCGGCGTCTCGATCACCCCAACGTGGTGCGGGTCCTCGACGCGGGGAGCGATCCCTCGGGGGCGCTCTTCATCGCGTTCGAGCTGCTCGAGGGTCGTAGCCTGCAAGACGAGATCGCACAGCGGGGCGCGATCGCGCCCCGGCGTGCGGTGGCTATCTGTCACCAGGTGCTCGCCGCGCTCGAGCACGCCCACCACCACGGCATCGTCCACCGCGACTTGAAGCCCGCGAACGTGTTTCTCATGGGCGGCGTGCAAGAGGGCGTGGTGAAGGTGCTCGACTTCGGGATCGCCAAGTCGACCAACCCCGGCACGCGCGCCGGTCTGACCCAAGACGGCACCGCGATAGGGACGCCCGCGTACATGGCGCCCGAGCAGCTCTCGGGCGGTGACATCGGCCCCGCCACCGACATCTTCGCGGCTGGCGTCGTCCTCGCCGAGATGCTCTCGGGCCGGCCGATGTTCGACCAGAGCTGCTCGCCGATCCAGATCATCACGATGCGGCTGTCGCGCGGGCTGCCCATCGCCGACGACGTGCTGCGCTCACCGCTCGGTCACGCGATAAGCGGCGCGACCGCGATCGACCCTTCCCAACGCTTCGCGAGCGCCGCGCAGATGCGAGCCGCCATCGACGGTGTGGCGCATCAGCTCTCGCAGGGCACGTTCGAGACGACGGTGAAGTCTGCCGGCACCGTCACGGGCGGCGCGCCCACCGTCGCTCCCGTCGCCGTCACGATGGGCTCGCCGCTCGCGGGCGCGCCGAGCCCGGCGTGGTATCCCGCGCCCGCGCCCGCGCCGCTCACGCCCGGGCCCAAGCGATCGTCGAGCGCCACGCCGCTCCTCATCATCCTCGTCGCCCTCGGCTTCTCGTTGGCCGCCGTCGGCGGGTACTGGCTCACCGCGAAGCGCGGCGACAAGCGAGCCGCCCGCGCGGCAGCAGATGACGACGACGACGACACCCCGCGAAAAAAAAAGAAGCGGCGTGAAGAGAGCGACGACACCGAAGAGACGGCCGCGGCTCCGGATCGACCACCGGAGCGCAGGCCCGATCCACCCGTCACGCCTCCCGATCCCGACCCCGATCCCGATCCCGATCCGACACCGGCCGTGCTCGGTCGAGCGCGCGCGTGCGCCGGCGGGCCCGTTGCGCCCGCCGGCTTGCGTGGCGAGCTCGGCAAGGCCGGCTTCAGCGTGACGGGCACGCTGCTCTACTGCGCCGGCGACATGGTGAACTTCCAGTGTCTCGGGCCGAAGGGCGATGGCTTCACCGTCGATGGCGGCGGCAGCGCCGCGCTGTTTCGCATGAAGTCACCCGCCGAGGCCGAAGCGTTCGCCAAGCGTGAGGCGCAGGCGGCGAAGGACGAGGTCACCTACGTGTGGGACGCGGGGCGCGTCATCCGCATCGAGATGAAAGCGAGCGAGGCAGATCGCCTCGTGAAGTCGATGTGTCGCGGCTGACGCGCTGCGACAGTCCGCACGCTGCAACGTGACTGGTCGGTCCGAAATGACGAAAGTCTGACCGACGAGTCACCACACGGCGGCTAAATGGGTCAGAGCCCATGCGCATCGAAGTCGTACTGAACGCGAACGCACGGCGGGGAAACGGCAGCGCGCTGCGCGAGCTCGAGCGCGCGTTGCCTGCGGCGAACATCCTCCGCACGACGTCGCTCGAGGACGTCGAGGTGCTCGCCGAGTCGTTCGTGATCGATCCGCCCGATCTGGTGTTGTCCGCAGGCGGTGACGGCTCGGCCCTCGCACTGGTGAACGCCGTGCGACGTGCGCGCGACCGCGTCGGCGTTCGTCGCGCATCGCTCCTGCGCCTCGGCCTGCTCGGGCTCGGCACCGGCAACGGTTGGGCGCGCTCGTGTGGCGCGCCGCGCCTCGGCCTCGGTCTCAAGCGTCTGTCGTCGTTCGTCGAGCGGGGCGGTCGCGCCATCGATCTGCCGCTCTTGCGCTTCGACCTCCTCGAGACCGAGGGGCTCCTCGCGCACTTCGCCGGCACCGGCTGGGACGCCGAGCTCATCGACGACTTCCACG
>CALKVR010000167.1 GCA_938004815.1 uncultured Polyangiaceae bacterium
GGACGCGCTCGCGGGGGGCTTGCCGGCCGCTCGCTCGACCACCTTACGCCGGAGGCGCCTCATGACGAACGGATTCGGGGTTCCATGCAGCTCCTGCAGGTCCCGCCGCAGCCGCTCCAGGCTCTCGCGTTCCTTGGTGCACACCGCGCACCCGCGCACGTGCGTCGCGACAGCGCGCCGCTCCGCACCCGTGAGCCGGTCATCCAGCCAAGCTTCGACGGCGTCCGCCCGCGCGCAACGCTCAGACATCGGTGGCTCCTGCATGTTTTCTGAGCTCGCGGCGGGCTTCGTGGAGCCGCGTCCAGACCGCGCCCGCGCTGATTCCGAGCACCCTCGCCGCCTCGGGCGCGGACATGCCCATCACTTCGGTGAGCACGACGACATCGCGTCGCGCGGGCGACAGCGATTCGAGAGCCTGCTCGACCTCGGTTCGCGTGCTCCCAGCCGCGGTGACGGCACGCGACGGGGTCTCGCGGAGGAGCGATGCGAGCACCCGCCGGAGCCGGGCGAACGCTCTCCGCCTTTCGCGGACGATCGAGAACGCCACGCCGAAGAGCCAAGCGCGGGCGCTCGCGCCGCGAGCGTCGTAGCTCGCCGCGACCCGCGTGACGCGCAAGAACGTGTCCTGCACGACGTCGTCGGCGTCTTCCCGAGGGGCGACGCGGCGAACGAAGACATGCAAGCTCGCCGCATGGCGATCGAAGAGCGCGCCGAGCCACTCGACGGTTCGGGAAAACGGAGCCGGGTCTATAACCGGGGCGGCGACGCCCGCCAAGAGCTCGGCGTCGCTCGGAGGATCCTTTTCCCGACGAGCCGCCGTCATAGCCCCATCCACCCGATCCCTATTCCGAGCTCCCCGCCGAACGCGGGGCGGTCGCCTCGGCCGGCGAGTCCGAGCGGCGATACCTCGAAGCCGAGGAGCGCGCAGAAAGAAAGGCCCGGCCCGGCCGCCCAGAGCTTGGTGAAGACGCGAGGCCGCACATCGCCGTCGACGTCGTCCGACACGCGCCCACGTCGCGAAGAGCGACCGCCACTGCCCACGTTCACATCGGCCAAACCGTCGACGCCGAGCCCCAGATCGATCTGGGCCGCTTCGACGACGACGAAGCGCCGGCCCAGCTCGAGGCCGCCCCCAAAGGTCGCCGAATCGAGATGGCCGGCATCCAGCTCGAAGTTGGCGACGTCGGCGCGAACGCGCAAGCCGACCAGCCAGCCATGCTGAATGTCGACGTTGCCCGAGCCGACGATGCCCACTCCCGCTTGCGCCTCCTCGCCGGCGGCGCGACCGACCGCTACCGCGGCGACGTCGAAGGAAACGGCCGAGCCAGATGCTCCGGCGGTTTCCGGCGGTCGCGGCGCGGGTCGGCGCGGCGTCGCAGGTGTCGTCACGGTGGGCGACGCAGAGACGCCGGGTGGGGGAGCCGCCGCGGGAGGCGAGACAGGCTGTAGCATCGGAGCAACGGGGGGCAGCGTCACGAGCGCCTCGAGCACGCTCGTGAGCTCGCCCGCCTCGCGCGCCACGCGGTCGGCCGTGCGGCCTCTGCTGAGCGCTACCCGAACCTGCACGGTGTCGTCCGGCCCCTGCCGGAGCGTCACCTTCGCATCGGGATCACGCTCCGCCAACTCCAAGAGCCGCGAGCACGCCGCGGCGATCTCGCCCGTCCACGACGGGCCGAACGCCCCCGTGACCGTCACGCCGGCCGCCGGGCAAGGACCGGGCTCGTCGTCTGCCACCACCGACGGCGAGAAACACACCACCGCCCACCCCAGGCCGAAGCCACAGAGGTTCCGGGCGCGAAATGCTCGCCGGGACGTGATTCCGTACATCGCGGGGTGTTGGCCGCTCGGGCCGCGATCCTTAGGATGCACCGACCACGAAGATCGATCGCGAACGCCTCCGCCTGGGAAGCAACGATGGTCGTCAGCCGCGGATCTTCGCGAGCGCTGCTTTGGCGGCGTCGAGCGTGATGGTCTTGGCCGCCACGATGACGTCGGCGACGGCCGCGACCTCGGCCCCGGTGGCGCCCGCGGTGGCGGCGACGCTGCGGGCGTGGAGCGCCATGTGGCCGCGCTGGATGCCCTCGGTCGCGAGCGCGCGGAGCGCGGCGAGGTTCGACGCCAGACCGGCCGCAGCTGCGACCATCGCGAGCTCGCTCGCCGTTTTGACGCCGATGAGCTTGAGGGCGGCCTTTGCCCCAGGGTGCACGCGGATGGTGCCGCCCACGATGCCGAGCGCGAGCGGGAGGGCGATCGCGCCCTCGAGCGCGCCGTCGGTGCCGGTTCGCCAGGTCGCGAGAGGACGGTAGACACCGCTCCGCGAGGCGTAGGCGTGGGCGCCGGCCTCGACCGCGCGCCAGTCGTTGCCGGTCGCGATCACGACCGGATCGATGCCGTTCATGATCCCCTTGTTGTGGGTGGTGGCGCGGTAGGGGTCACGCTCGGCGAAGAGCGACGCCTCGACGATGCGGTCGCGAACGTCGGGGCCGGCGAGGTCGGGCGTGGCGAGCATCTCGGCCGGCGCCCGGCATGCGACGCGGACGCAGCGGCGCTCGGCGAGGTTGGTGAGGATGCGGAGGCCCGCCCGGCCCCCGGCGATCTCGGCGATGCGCCCCGAGATCGCCTCGGCCATGGTGTTGACCATGTTGGCGCCCATCGCGTCGCGGACGTCGACGTGGAGGTGGACCACGAAGAGCCCCTCACCCCGATCGAACGACTCGATCTCGCGCGCGCCGCCGCCGAATTTGACGATCTCGGGGAACGCGTCGTTGGCGGCTTGGAGCAGCTCTTTCCCCGCGGCCGCGATCTTGGTCTTGGCGGCGTCGGGATCGGTCACGTCCCACAGCTGGATCTGCGCCGTCGTGATCGGCGGGTCGGCCTCACCCACGAACCCGCCCCCCTCGCGGACCATACGCGCGGCGTTGCTCATCGCGGCCACGACGCTCGGCTCTTCGACGACCATCGGAACGATGACGTCTTTGTCATTGATGCGAACGTTCAGCCCGACCGCGAGGGGCAGCGCGTAGAGCCCCACCACGTTCTCGATCATCTTGTCGGCGATCTCGTGGCTCAAGCCGCCGACCAGGCCCGCGACGTCGCCGTCGTCGAGGCCCGTTCGCCGCGCCAGCTCGGCGCGCCGCTCGTCCATCGTCCGCTGGTAAAAACCCGAAATGCGCGAGCCCTGTTCCATGGCGCGCGCAAGGTGCCCGCGCGCCGCCCAGGAGTCAAAGCTCGATCTGGTAGTCCTTGATCTTGTAGAGCAGCGCGCGGTGGCTGATCTCGAGGACCTCGGCCGCCTTGGTGCGGTTGCCCTTGGTCTTGGTGAGGGCGCGGCGAATCAGGATCTCTTCGATGAGCCTGGACGTCTTCTTGATGCTGAGCTCACCGCTCGCGAGGTGCATCTGGATGGGGTCGTTCGCCTCACGGATGCGCTCGGGCAGATCTTCGGGGGTGAGGTGGTCGCCCTCGGCGAGCACCATCGCGCGCTCGACCGTGTTCTCGAGCTCACGCACGTTCCCCGGCCAGTGGTACTGAACGAGCAGCTTGCGCGCGTCGGGCGAGAGGCCCCGAATCGTCGTCGAGAACCGAGCGTTGTTGCGGGCGATGAAGTAGTCGAGGAGGAGCGGGATGTCCTCGCGCCGCTCGCGAAGCGCCGGGATGCGCAGGGTGAGGACGTTGATGCGGTAGAACAGATCTTCGCGGAAACGGCCGGCAGTGGTCTCGGCCGAGAGGTCGCGGTGGGTGGCGGCGAGGATGCGCACGTCGACCTTCACGTCCTTGTTGTCGCCCAGGCGCCGCACCGTCTCCTCTTGGAGCACGCGGAGGAGCTTCACCTGGAGCGGGAGCGGGAGCTCGCCCACCTCGTCGAGGAGCAGCGTGCCCCCGCTCGCCTGCTCGAAGAGGCCAGCCCGGTCCGCGTGCGCGTCGGTGAACGCGCCGCGACGGTGACCGAACAGCTCGCTCTCGAGGAGATTCTCGGGGATGGCGCCGCAGTTGATGGCGACGAACGGGCCCGACTTTCGGCTGGATCGCCCGTGGATGGCCCGCGCGACCAGCTCTTTGCCGACGCCGCTCTCGCCGGTGAGCAGCGCCGTCGTCTTGAAGTCGGCGATCTTCGCCACCGTCTTGAACACGGCCTGCATCTCGGCGCTCTTGGCGATCAGCCCCTCGAACTTCGCCTTGTCGAGGATCTCTTGCCGGAGCGCCCGGTTCTCGCGCCGAAGCGACTCGCGCTCCTCGGCCTTCTTCAGCGTGAGCAGGAGCTCCTCGGGCTTGAAGGGCTTCTGGATGTAGTCGTAGGCCCCGGCCTTCATCGCATCGAGCGCCAGATCGACGCTGCCGTAGGCGCTCATCACGATCACGGTCACGTCGCTGCCCTTGGCCTTCAAGGTGGCGAGGAGATCGAGACCGCCCATGCGGGGCATCCGGACGTCCGTCAGCACCGTGTCGGGCCCGAAGCTCTCGAGCAGCTTGAGCGCCTGCTCGCCGCTGTCGGCGACCTCGACCTCGTACCCGTCACGCTTGAGAAATGAGGCGGCGACGAACCGGATGTTCTCTTCGTCGTCGACGACCAGGACGCGCCTCATGTCTGCAACTTTTTCTATCTCGACCACGACCGATCTGCAATTCGTTCTGTAGCGGCACCGTCATTTTCGCGCCGCCGCGTAGCGGTTTACGCGAGAAAAACCGTGCTCTCGACCTACCTTGCAACGATTTCCTGTACCCGCGCGGTCGGCGCCGGCCTAACGAGGGGGCTGACACGCCTATGAGCCTCATCGAACGCCTCGGATCCTCTTCGCTCGTGATGCGTCTGCTCTCGGACGATCGCGTGATGCGCGTCACGAACGGCGTGCTCGACGCCAAGAACCGCGTCTCGGCCGCCAAGGACCTCGCGAGCCAGGCCCTCGTCGTCCTCCGCGATGGCCACGCCCTGCCCACGATCGACCCCGCCCTCGAGGGCTCGGGCGACGACGTAGTCGTCAGCAAGAAGCGGGCGAACGGCTACACGAACGGCCAGACGCACCACGCGCCGGCCGCCGCCAGCGACGCGCCACCGGCGTCCACCGACGCGCCGCGCTCGAGCCCCAAGCCGCTCGGCCCGCAGGGCGACGACGAGGCGGCGCTCGCCGAGTCGATGAGAGAGCGCGCGAGCCTCTCCAAGGTCGGCGGCAAAGACGTCTTCGACAAGGCGTTCAAGTTCATGACCGCGGACAACGCCCGCAAGATGGGCGTCTACCCGTTCTTCCGGCCGCTCGACTTCAACA
>CALKVR010000168.1 GCA_938004815.1 uncultured Polyangiaceae bacterium
GCTCGGGCTCGAGAAGGAGGACGGGGTCGCCTGGCGGGAGGAGGAAGGCGTCCGCGTCGAAGCGAGCCACATCCGCCGCGACGACAAGCCGATCTGCGTCGTCATAGCGCGCGTGCTGCCGGCGACCGATCTCGGGCTCATCGTGGAGCCGCGCTCCCGTAGACCGGACGCACGCCGAATCACGCTGGGCGATCCGCGATTCGATGACCGAAGCGCGTTCCTCCGTGTTTGGGCCGACGAG
This sequence comes from uncultured Polyangiaceae bacterium, assembly GCA_938004815.1. Lineage (GTDB taxonomy): Bacteria > Myxococcota_A > Polyangia > Polyangiales > Polyangiaceae > Xiheicaenibacterium. The sequence goes on from CALKVR010000168.1 coordinate 242, forward strand.
CCGGACCGCGCGGGCCGGCTCCTCGGCTCGGAGGTGCGCGACGAGGTCCTGTCCGTCCCCACCGGCTTCGCGCTGCGTCTGACCGATGGCTCCGTGAGGCTGGAGGAGCCTGGCGCGCCGACGACGTCTTTCTACGATCGCGCGATCCCCATCGCCGCTTCACTCGCGCGAGCGGTGAGGCAGGCCGCCGACGTTACCCCGCCCGCCACCGCGCTCTCGCGAAAGGCGAAGCGCTATCGAAAGGTCGCAAACGAACGTGGTCTCGAGGTGAGCACCACACCGCTCGGGCTGTTCGGCCGCGTCGACGGGCGCGAGCTCGGTATCCTGTCCGTCCGGAGGGCGACCGGTGTCTTCGGTGCACGCGCGGTCGGGCGGCTCGGGCTCCCCGGCGCGCTCACGGTCGAGACGCGCTACGGGGCGCAGTCGAAGACCGACGAGATCGCGATCGGCGACGGCGCTTTCACAGAGGCGCTGCGTGTTCGTGCCTCGGACGAGGCGTTTGTTCGACGTGTGCTCGATCACGAGGCGCGCGAAGCACTGCTCGAGCTCTCGCAGCTCGGGAGGTTCGAGCTCTCGCAGGCGGCGCTCTCCATCGACATGCAGACCGTTCCCAGCGCAAGGGACGCGAGCCGGCTCATCGATCGCCTGGGCACGGCGATCCAGCTCATGCACGGCCGAGCCTCGGGGGCGAGCGGCCAGGCCTATCGATGAGCCGCGAGAGCGAAGTGCGTGATCGCGTACCCCAGCGCCGCCGCCGGCTCGGCAAGCGACTCGAAGACACCTATCGCGACATGGTCAGTCGCGCCGAGGCCGCGTACATTCGATGCTGTGACCTACAAGGATATCGATGGCCACGGCGTCGTGGGGGATCTCGACACCGTGGCCCTCGTGGGCATCGACGGCTCGGTCGACTTCATGTGCTTTCCCTACTTCGACTCGCCGTCGATCTTCGCCGCGACGCTCGACCACGAGCGCGGGGGCGCGTGGAAGATGCAGCCCCAGCTGCCGGGGGCGCGAACGAGGCAGCTCTATCTCCCCGACACCAACCTGCTCTTCACACGGTTCTTGTCACGCCCAGGTCTCGCCGAGATCGCCGACTGGATGGACACCGAGCCAGGCTCGCACCGGCTCATTCGCAGGGTCAAGACGGTGCGCGGCGAGGTCGACTACCGCATGGATCTCTCGCCGAGGTTCGACTACGCGCGGGCCCAGCACCGCGTAGAGAAGACGAGCGACGGCGCGATCTTCCACCCGGCGTCGGGGGCGACGCCCGCCATACGGGTCCGCGCCGACGTGCCCGTCGACATTCAAGACGGTAGCGTCATCGCCAACTTCAGGCTCAACGCGGGCGAGCGCGCGCGCTTCATCCTCGAGCTCGCCGCCGAGGGCCCGTCACCGAGCGAGTCACCGAGCTACGCCGACAGCTGCTTCGATCGAACGGTCTCCTTTTGGCGAAGCTGGATCGGCCGGAGCACCTATCAGGGCCGGTGGCGCGAGATGGTCAACCGGTCGGCGCTCACGTTGAAGCTCCTGACCTCGCGGCGACACGGGTCGATCGTGGCGGCGCCCACGTTCGGCTTGCCCGAAGAGCTCGGCGGCGAGCGCAACTGGGACTACCGCTACTGCTGGATCCGCGACGGCTCGTTCACGCTCTACGGCCTGATGCGGCTCGGCTTCACCGACGAGGCGGCCGCCTTCATGCACTGGATCGAGGCACGATGCGCCGAGCTCGCCCCCGACGGCTCGCTCCAGATCATGTACGGCATCGACGGTCGCCACGAGCTGACCGAAGAGACGCTCCCGCACCTCCGGGGTTACATGGGCTCGAGCCCGGTGCGGATCGGCAACGGCGCGTACGACCAGCTGCAGCTCGACATCTATGGCGAGCTGATGGATTCGGTCTACCTCTTCGACAAGTACGGCCAGCCCATCTCGCACGACCTCTGGGCGAACCTCCGGCGGCTCCTCGATTGGGTATGCAGCAACTGGCGTCGACCCGACGAGGGGATCTGGGAGACGCGCGGCGGCCCGCGCGAGTTCTTGTTCTCGCGCGTCATGTGCTGGGCCGCGCTCGATCGAGGCATACGCCTGGCGCGAAAGCGCTCGTTCCCCGGCCCGCTCCGGCGGTGGCGCGCCATCCGCGACGAGATCTACGACGACATCTTCGAGAACTTTTGGGACGCGGAGCGGCGGGCTTTCGTGCAATCCAAGGGCAGCCGCAACATGGACGCGTCGACCCTGCTGATGCCTCTCGTCAAGTTCATCAGCCCGACCGACCCCCGGTGGATCTCCACCCTGCGCGCGATCGAAGAAGACCTCGTCGACGACTCGCTCGTCTACCGCTACCGCAACGTCGACGCGTTCGACGGCCTGCGCGGTGAAGAGGGCACGTTCTGCATCTGCAGCTTCTGGTACACCGAGTGCCTCGCCCGCTCCGGCGACATCGACAAGGCCCGCTATTACTTCGAAAAGATGCTCGGCTACGCCAACCACCTCGGCCTCTTCCCCGAAGAGTTCGGCCCCGCCGGCGAGCACCTCGGCAATTTCCCCCAAGCCTTCACCCACCTCGGCCTCATCAGCGCCGCCCACCACCTCGACCGGGTGCTGTCGTCTCACGGGCGGGTGTAGTCAGGTCGCCGTGGCGAGGCTGAGCTGGCACGACAAGGCGTCGCTGGTCCTCGTCGCGTGCGCCTGGGGCTGTCCGACCTCGCGCCCCGAGAGCCTGGACGTCTCGATCCCGAGCGTGGCGTCGACGGCAACGGCCATCGAGTCTCCCGGAACACCCCCGGTATTTTCCATCGGGCCCATGCGGCTGATCGACACCAGCAAGGCCCCGGCGACCTCGGTGGCCTGCAACGAGGCGCGCGTCGTTTGGACCGACGCCAGCGGCGCCGTGATGACTTCCCGGTTCGGCGACGGCTCACCGAGGCAGCTGTCGAAAGGCCCCGCCGTCATGGCGCTCGCCCTCAGCGGTGACGACCTCTTTGCTCTCCTGGATAGTGATCCGCGCTTCACCGTCGCCCAGGCTCGCGGGAGCGTGTGGGTACCCATCGAGGAGCAGGTCGTCACACCGACCGCGAACATCGCGGCTGACGCAGAGAGCGTCGTGTGGGTGGCCCGCACCGGGAGCGACGACGCGCTCTTCGTGCTCGACCGCCGAAGCGGTCGCGTGGAGTCGCGGTCCCTCGGCGACGTGCACGAGCGGATCGCCCGCGTCGTCGTCGATCGCCGGCACGCCTTCGTGCTCGCAGATGATTCGACGCACGAGCCTCACCTCCACGATGCCGACCTCGACGGCTCCGGTGTTCGGCAGGTACGAGCGGCAGGCAAGCTCCAGGATGTGGGCGTCGCCGATGGCGTCGTCGTCGGGCTGGAACGGGCGGCAGATCCGGTGATCACCGATCTGCTCGTGCTCGGTGACCGAACACGCCGGGTCGCACGCTTCCCCGCTGCTTCCCATCCAACCGTCGTCGTGGGCGGGGGCGCCGCATGCTTCCTTTCCGATAGCGATGCGACGGATGCCGCGACGATCGGTTGCGTCGATCTCGCGACGGGCGTGACGCGCGAGGCAGACAAGCTCGCGAGCCACGGCAAGTTTCTCGGCATCTGCGGAGGAAAGCGGCTCGTGTGGACGAGACCGAACCAAGCCCGCGACGGCTGGGAGGTCGTCTATGCCGAGATGCGGCGCTGATGTGGCCATCGCGCAAGATGCGGGACGCGTCGTGTCAGCGGAGCTACTGACGACAGCCGCGCCCGGGTCCTAGGGGCCGAGCTTGAGGACCATCGCATCCGAGGCACCCGAGCTACTCAGCGGTCCGCCGCCGAAGTCGACGGTTCCGGCGAATTGTCCGGTCATGAAGAGATTGTCGGCCGCATCCGTGGCGAGGCTGTAACTGTACTGGAACGTCGGATCGCCGAAACGCTTGCTCCATATCTGGCTCCCGAGAGAATCCAGCTTGGCGACGTAAATGTCGTGGTTGCCTGCGCTCGTAAGCGGCCCGCCGCCGAAGTCGATGGTGTTGGCGAAGTAGCCTGAAATGGAGACATGTCCGGCCGCGTCCACGACGAGCCCGTGTCCCCAATCGTCGCCAACGCCGCCGAAACGCTTGCTCCACGAGTGGTTACCAAGGCCGTCGAACCGCGCGACGAACGCGTCGAGGTCGCTGGCGCTGCTGAGCGCACCGCCGCCAAAATCGGCGCTCCCGCGAAGTCGACCGATGGCCAGAACGTTGTTACCAGCATCCGTCGCCACCCCGAAACCTGCTTGCTCCTGTGCGTCACCGAAACGCTTGCTCCAGACGTGCACACCGGCTGCGTTGAGCTTGGCGACGTAGATGTCGATCCCCCCCGCGCTCGTGAGCGCAGAGCCGCCAAAGTTGACCGTGCCGGCGAAGCTACCCGTCACGATTACGCTGCCCTGGCCGTCGGTAGCGATGCCGACGCCACTGTCGAGGCTGGTGTCGCCAAACCGTCGGCTCCACAGGTTGGAGCCCGCGGCATTCAATTTCGCGACGAAAATGTCCTCAGAGCCGGCGCTGGTG
>CALKVR010000169.1 GCA_938004815.1 uncultured Polyangiaceae bacterium
CGTTTCGCCCCGAACGCGAGGCCGACCTGCTCCGCGCGCACGGCCTGATGATGAACGGCCTCATCCCCGACGCGGGCAAGTACCGGCGAGGCAACGTCGGCGTCGTCGCCGGCAGCCAGATCGCCCACGTGGCGCCGCCAGCGAAGCGGGTGCCGGGGCTCATCCAGGATCTTCTCGCGTTCGTCGGCCTGGATCGCGAGACGCCCCCGATCGTGACGAGCGCCCTCGTTCACTACGAGATCGAGTTCATTCACCCGTTCTCCGACGGCAACGGGCGCATCGGTCGCCTCTGGCAGCACGTGGTCCTGGTCCGGTTCCACCCCGCGTTCCGCCACGTGCCGGTCGAGACGGCGGTGCGCGAGCGCCAAGACGCGTACTACGCGGCGCTGGCTGCCTCCGACCGCTCGGGCACCGCCACGCCGTTCGTCGAGCTCTCTCTCGAGACCATCCGCCGCGCGCTGGGGGCCCTCCTCGATGAGCTTCGGCCCGCGCGTCTCTCGGCCGAAGATCGACTCGCTCTCGCGCGCGATCACTTCACGTCGAGGGACTTTTCGCGCCACGACTACATCGCGCTGCTGCAGCCGATCTCTACCGCGACCGCGAGCCGCGACCTGGCGCTCGCCGTCCGCGAGGGGCTCGCCGCGCGTGAGGGCGACAGGGCGACCGCCCGGTACCGGTTCGTCCGGCGCTGACGCCCTCGACTGATCTGCTCAAGCTGGCACACCGGCGCCGGGCTCCACCTCGCAGATCGCCGCAAAACAAGCGCGCTTCGCGCGCATCTCGGCGGGAACGGGGCTTGCTGATGCGAGGGGCATGCGCTTCGTTTCTCTTTTGCGCTCGGGCGTGCTCGCTTGTGCGCTGGCCGGCGGGGCCCTCGGCTGCGGTGACGACGACCTCGATGACGGATCGGGCGGCGGTGGCGCCGGCGGCTCGAGTTCGAGCGCGTCGGGCTCGGGGAGCGCGAGCAGCGGGGGCACCGGCGGCTACGAGGCGTGCCTCGCGACGATGCAGGTGATCGACGGCGAGTGCGCCGACGCGCCGCTTGGCGCGATCGAGTGGGTCGGCGTGGGCGCGGGCAAGTGCATGGGCAGCCTCGGCAACTCCGGCGGCTTCGCGCGCATCCTGATGAGCTCGGCGCAGACCGACCCCGAGGGTAACCCGACCATCCTCGGCATCCGCCTCGAGCCCGAGGACGGGAACGCTCCGCAGCAGGGCGATCGCATCGAGCTCACCGCCGCCCCCACCCACCTCGTCACGACCGACGTCCCGCTGCCCGTCGATCTGCCTGGCGGCGCCGTCATCGAGCCGATGCTCTTCGGCGGCGCGCTCGGCTTCTTGCGCGGCGACACCGACGACGCCGGCTTCACTCTCGAGGCGGCGATCACCCAACAGCAGCTGCTCGACGGCGGGACGCTGCGCGGCACGTTTCGTCTGATCGGCGGTACGTACACCACGCTCGACACCGGCGGGGCCGAGGTCGACACCGTCGATCCCGCGGCCGAAGTGCGCGGCTGCTTTCACGTGCCGTACGAGCTCTACCCGATCGAGCTGGATCAGTAGCGAGCTGGATCAGTAGCGAGCTGGATCAGTAGCGAGCTGGATCAAGAGCGCGCGCGCTTCGCTCCCGTCGCGCCGACCGCGGCGTCGACCTCGGCGAGGGCCTCGGCGATCTCGTCGTCGGATGCGCCGTCCTGGATCGTCTTCTCGATCGCGACGCGGAGCTTGGGCTCGGCGACGGTTGCGGCCGCGATGCGGATGCGCTCGCGCTCTTTTTTCCCGGCGGTGGATGCGAGCGACGCGGCCGCGCCCGCGCGCGCGGCGGACGGCGCGCTGGGATCGTCGAGGATGGCCCAGAGGCGCTCGATGGCGACGGGCGCGGTGCGCATGCCGGCGTTGGCGCCGGCGGCGAGGCCGCGCAGGGCGCGCAGCCAGTCGGCCGGCTCACGCGCGCCGCGCGCGAGCGCCTCGATCTCGCCCGCGCCGCGGCGCTCGCGAAAGAGCTCGAGCGCCTGGACGATCCGCCGGAACGCAAAGCTCTCTTCGTCGGCCTGGTTGTCGGCGGCGACGGGGATGTGGCGCGTCTTGCCGTCGTGCAAGAGGAGCTCGACCATCTGCACCTTCTCTTTCTTGATGAGGCGCACGGCCTTCACGTCGGCGAACCGCGTGAACTCGCGCATCCACAGCCAACGGAACTGCACGCCGTCGACCCCGACCCGCACGGTGCTGTTTCGCGCCATGAGGCCGCGCGCCACGAAGAAGAGGATGAGCCAGACCAGGAACGGGAGCCCCAGCCCGATGAGCACGGTGTTGATGAGGAACCAGGCGGCGACGAAGCCGGCTACGGCCGCGCCCTTGACCAGCCCGCTGAGCAGGTGGTGACCCGACGCGGCGGGGATGTCGACGGCGGTCTGCGCGGCGTCGAGCCCGAGCGCCGAGAGGAGCGCTCGGCCCTCGGCTTCGTCCCACGCGACGATATCGACGGGCGAGCGGGGCCAGCGGCGATTGAGGCGCACGAGGCCGGCGCCGGCGACCGGGAGGGCGAGCCCCTGCGTCACCGCTTCGCGCGCGACGACGAGCTTGCCGTCTTGCTTCACCCCGGCGGCGTCGGCCTCGATCGTGCCCCGCTCGAGACGTGGCCAACGCCGCTCGCGCAGCGAGAAGAGCGCAGCCAGACCCAAGGCCGCGAACGGAAACCCGAAGGGCAGCCCGTGGGTGCCGAGCAGCAGGGGCACGCCGATCGCGCCGATCGCGGACAAGCTCGCGATCGCGACGAGGATGCGATTCGGCCTGACCACCGCCGCGCGCCGGCTACGAAAGGTTGTCTCGTCGGGCTCGCTCACGCGGGGGGAGAGGCTACTCGATCACGGCGCCGGCTCGTCACGCTGCGAAGCGGCGTGCACTTGGTGTGCACGATCGCGTGTGCACATCGTGGCGGCCGTTTCACGACACGCTCGGGCGCGCTCGCGGCGTCGCCGCGCGCGCCCCGCGCGACGATCATGACAAAACGAGGATGATCATCGCGTGGCTGCTTTGGGATCCATCCGCGCGCTCCCACCGTGTAGCGCGCTCTCTCCGGACGCGATCGGATCCTGAGGATTTTTCCTTCCATCGGTCCGTGGCGCGCAAAACCACCGGAAAAATGCGCCCACGGTGGTGGCATGTCGCGTGCTGAACGCGGCCCGTGCTGATCCGATCCTCCCTCGCCACGGCCTCGATCATCACCCTCACTTTCTGGGGCTGCGCGCCGCCGACGGCCGAGGACCAGGAGCTCGACGGCCACGAGCCGCATGAAGAGGCCGACGCGCCGGTGGGGACCGGGACCGTCGAGCAGGCGATGAGCTCGAGCTGCTCGACCGCCAGCATCAAGCCGCTCTCGCAGCAGATCATCGACGAGATGCTCTGCATGGCCCCCGATCAGTTCGTCGAGGTGCCGTCGCGGCCGAACCTGGTGCTGTCGGACGCGGTGTTTCCCTACTTGATCAAGCCGGCGCGCGACAAGCTGGTGGCGGCGCTCGACGCGAACCCGAACAAGACGCTGAGCGTCAACTCGATGTTTCGCACCGTGGCGCAGCAGTACATGCTCCGCCGCTGGAAAGAGCAGAAGCGCTGCGGCATCAAGGCGGCGGCCACGCCCGGCAACTCGAACCACGAGACGGGGCTCGCGATCGACATCAACTCGAACGCCTCGTGGCGGAGCGCCCTCGAGTCGCGCGGCTTCGACTGGTTCGGCAGCGGCGACCCGCCCCATTTCGACTACTTCGGCGCCGGCGCGGTCAACCAGAAGGGCCTCGACGTCGAGGCGTTCCAGCGCCTCTGGAACCGCAACAACCCGAACGACAAGATCGACGAGGACGGGCTCTACGGCAACCAGACCGCGAGCCGCATCAAGAAGAGCCCGGCCAAGGGCTTCAAGCTCGGCGCGAGCTGCGGCCAGGACCCGGAGCCCGAGCCGGAGCCGACCCCCGCCGACGACTGGTCTTGCGACGGCACGACCGGCACCACCCCGCTCGCGAGCGGCGACTACGTCGCGACGTCGTTCGGCTGCTCGGTCCTCGAAGACGGCACGGTGATCAGCGATCCGGGCGACAACTGCATCCCCGCCTGCTTCAACCAGCTCAAATCGGCCGGGGTCTGCGCGTCCAACGTGAGCGGCGCCACCTGCGAGAAGCAGATCAACTGGTTCGCCGCCGATCGCGATCGCTTCGGCTGCGGCACGAAGCTCCAGGTGACCGAGCCCTCGAGCGGCAAGTCCGCCGTCGTCATGGTCATCGACGCCGGCCCGGCCTGCTGGGTCGAGCAGACCGCGGGCACGGGCGTGGTCGACCTCTCTTACCGGGCGACCGAGTACCTCTTCGGCGGCCAGGTGGGGGCCTCGGAGAAAGAGATGGTCCACGTCGAGATCGTCTCCGCCGACACCCCCCTCGGCCCCGTTCCGTAACGCGCCCGATTGGGCTTATCGTAGCGGCCCGATGCCGCTCCCCCCGCTCCCCGGTCACCGGCTCCGCCTTCTCTCCGAGACGCGGCCTCCGCCCGGAGAGCGCGGCTTCATGCACGTCCGCAAGCTGCGCATGGTCGCGCGCTTCGAAGGGCGAGACACCGACAGCGAGCCGTTCACCTACGACTGCGCCGATCGCACGCGGATGGACGCGGTCGTCGTCGTGCCTCACTACGCCACCCCCGAGGGGCGCGTCGTGGTGCTCCGCTCGGCGCTGCGCCCGCCGGTCGCGGTGCGCCCGCCCGAGGTGTGGCCCATGCCGGAGAAAGACTCGCTCGGCGAGCTCTGGGAGGTGCCGGCCGGCCTCGTCGAAGAGGACGAGCGGACGCTCGACGGCGTGCGCGGCTGCGCGGCGCGCGAGCTCTTCGAAGAGACGGGCTTCGAGGTCGACCCCGCTCGGGTGGTGCCCCTCGGGCCGTCGACGTTCCCCGCGCCGGGGATGATCGGCGAGCGCCACTTCTTCTTCCACGTCGAGATCGAGCCCGCCGCCACGACCCCGCCGCCCGAGGATGGCTCGGTGCTCGAGCGCGGCGCCAAGATCGTCCACGTGCCGCTCACCGACGCGCTCGAGGCCTGCCGCGCCGGAGAGATCGAGGACGCCAAGACCGAGCTCGCTCTGCGCCGCCTGGTCGAGATCGTCGGGGGGTAGCGTGCGCGTCGCCTATCACGTCAAGCGAACGGGCTGGCAGGCGCTCTCGGTAGAGAAAGAGGAGGGCCGGCTCAAGCACCTCTACGCCAAGGGTGATGCCACCGCGCGGCGCCTGCAC
>CALKVR010000170.1 GCA_938004815.1 uncultured Polyangiaceae bacterium
GTCAGGCCCTTCACGAGCTGCGCCATCCCGCTCTTGGGCCCGGCCCAGGTGACGAGCCGCTTCTCGAGCTCCTTGTCGTCGGCCTTGCCGTAGCGCTCGATGCAGGCCTTGCTGAGCAGGTCCCAGAACGCGTCGTTGTGGAGCGCGGGCGAGAAGCCGAGCTCGGCCGATTGCAGCTCTTCGGGGACGCCGTCCTTGTTCTTGGCGAAGTAGAGCTTGATTTCGTCGAGGCCGGGGTGGCCCTCGACGGGCACCTCGACGAAGCCGAACTTGTCGATCTTGTCGGCGCCGGGAAACACCTTCGCCGCCTCGTCGGGCTTCATGCCGCGCTTCAGGCCGCCGATCACCTTGGGGCTCCAGCCGTCCTTCTTGGTGCCGAGGATCGCCGCGAGGTCGACCTTGTCGGCGTCGGGCACCTCGGCCTTCGGCGCCGCGGTGGGCTTCGGTTCGCTCGACGCCTTGGCCGGTTTGCCGGTGTCCGCGGGCTTCGACGACGACGCCTTGGACGGCGCGCTCTCGGACGACGCCTTCTCGGGCGCGGCGCTGTCTTTGGAGCAGCCCGCGGCGGCCAAGCTGACGGCGAGCGCGACGACCGGAAACGAGCACAGACGAATCGGGAACATGAGAGCCTCCAGTGGGTTCGAGTCCCCCTCTCGACGCAGCGTCCGGCGCCAGGTCGCGTCTTTTTTCGCGCGCCCGAACGGCGGCCCCCACGGCTACGATGAGCGAACATGCGGTGGTCGGTCTGGCGGGCGCTCGGGGTCGTGGTCTCGACGTCCGCTTGTGCCACCGTGACGGTGCTCGACGAGCGGCAAGCGCCCGGCGGCGACGGCGACGACACGACCGGCGGCGCGGCTCCCGTCCCGTCGGCCTCGAGCGGCGACCTCCCGGGCGCAACGGTCACGACCGGTTCGGGGGCGGGCGATCCGGGCGCCACCACGAGTAGCGGCGCGGGCGGCGCGCCGAGCGGCGAGCTCACCGTGCTCGCGACCGGGCTGACCCAGCCGCAGGCGGTCGCGGTGGTCGGCGAGCTCGTGTACGTGACCGAGCTCGGGTTCGCCAGCGGCGACGGATCGCTCGCGCGGGTCCCGAAGCACGGCGGCGCGCTCGACCGCGTCGTCCCCTTCGAGGACGGGCCCTTCGGCCTCGCGGTCGGCACCGACCACGTGTACTGGTCCGTCTACGGTCAGCCCGGCGACGGCGCGCTCAAGCGACTCCGCCTCGCGGACGACAGCGTCACCGTCCTCGCGGCGGGCTTGTTCCAGCCGCTCGGGATCGCGTGGGATCAGGGCACGGTCTACGCGGCGGAGCACGACGGTGGGCGCGTCCTCGCCGTCGATCAAGCCGGCAGCCTCGACGTGGTCGCGTCATTCCAGGGGTTCCCCTATGCCGTCGCGCCCGCCAGCGGAGGTGTCGTCTACGCGACGCAGCGCACGCTCGCCGAACCCGCGGTGGTTCGGCGCGCCGAAGGCGGGCAGATCGTGGATCTCTACACAGGCCTCGTCCCCGTTCGCTCCCTTGCGAGCGACGGCCCCGCCATCTACCTCGGCACCGACGCCGGCGAGATCCTCCGCGGAACGATCGACGGCGAGCCGCTCACCACGCTGGCGGTGGTGAACGACAGGGTCTTCGGCTTGGCGGTCGCCGAGGGCTTCGTCTACTTCACCGCGTTCGCGCAAGGCGTCGTCGGCCGTGTCCCGTCGAGCGGCGGCGACCCGCAGACCCTCGCGACGGACCAAGGTCTCGTCCGCGGCGTCACCGTCGACGACGAGGCGATCTACTGGGTGCGTGAGGACGTCGAGCAGACGGAGGCCTCGGGTAGCCTGGTGAGGTTGACGAAATGAGTGCCTGGGTCAGAAACAAAGCCGCGAGCGCATTGGCGGTCACCGCTGCGGTGTGTGGATGCTCGACCGTGACGATCATCGACGGGCGGGAGCGCCCGGACGAGGAGGCTCCGGCGGGCACGGGAGGCGCGTCGCCGGGCAGCTCCGGGTCGAGCAACGCCAGACTGGCCGCCTCGAGCAGCGCGAGCGTCACGGCAGGCGCCGGAGGCGAAGGGCAAGGCGGGTCCGCCAGCGGTCTGCTGACGGTATTGGCAACTGGACTGACGCAGCCCGCGCAAATCGAGGTGGTGGGTGATGACCTTTACGTCACCGAAACCGGTCTTTTCCCAGGCGACGGAGCGCTGGCACGGGTGCCGAAGCAGGGGGGCGCGCTCGAGCGCGTCGTGCCGAATCAGGCTCACCCATGGGGACTGAGTGTCGCTGACGGGTACGTCTACTGGAGCAACGCGAGTTTCCCTGGAGCGGTCTTGCGCCTCTCGATCACGGACGGGGCCGTGGATACGCTGGTCGACGGTCTGGACACGCCAACCGCGGTCGCCTTCGACGCGGGCGTGCTGTTCACGGCTGAGATCTTCACCGGCCGCATTCTGGGTGTCCACGCCGACTTCACCGTGGACGAGATCGCCACCGGTCAGGGGCATCCTTTCAACATCGCCGCCGACGGCGGCGTGATGGTCTTTCATGCGGCGCCGAACTCGGAGGGGCCTCATGCGCTTCGAAGGTATGAGGACGGCGTCGTGAGCGACCTCTACGCGGACGTCGCGGAGCCGCGCGGCTTGATCGTCGACGGAGACGACGTGTACTTCGGCACCGTGAGCGGTGAGCTCATCCGTGGGAGCACTTCAGGTGCCCCGCTCGAGACCCTCGTGTCGCTCGGAGAGGAGATTTTCGACACCACAATCGCCGATGGATATTTGTACTTCGCGGCGCTCTGGGCTGGGTCCGTCGGACGCGTGCCCACCGGGGGTGGCCCCGTCGAGATCATCGCCACCGACCAGGGCATCCTGCGCGGGATCGCCGTCGATGACGACGCGATCTATTGGGCCCGTGAAGACAGCGGCGGTCCGGTGGAACAGGCCGGTAGCGTCGTCCGCCTGACGAAGTAAGCCACGATGCCCCAGCGCCTCGCCCAGCTCGCCCTCACCGTCCTCGACTACGACGACGCGATTCGCTTCTACGTCGACAAGCTCGGCTTCGAGCTGATCGAGGACACCGACATGGGCAGCGGCAAGCGATGGGTGCGCGTACGGCCACCGGGCGCTCCGCCGGGCGGCGCCGAGCTCCTCCTGGCGCGCGCCGTCGACGACGCCCAGCGCGCCAGCGTCGGCAACCAGACCGGCGGCCGCGTGTTCCTCTTTCTCGAGACCGACGACTTCGAGCACGACTTCGAGGCCTACACGGCCAAGGGCGTCCGCTTCGTCCGCCCCCCGTCCAAGCAGCCGTACGGAACGGTCGCTGTGTTCGAAGACCTCTACGGCAATCGGTGGGACTTGGTCGGGCGGGTTTGAGCGCGACGAATCCACCGCGACCGCGTCGGCGCCCAACGAGTGATTCGATGAATCGCTTTCGCACGACCGTTCTCATTTGGCGACGCACCGCCGCCGCCGCGGGCGTATAGGGCTGAGCCATGGTCTCCAAAGCCCTGCTCTTCCCCGTCGTGGCGCTCGTGGCTTGGACGATGGTGATGTGGGCGTGGATGTACCTCACCCGCATCCCCGCGATCCGAAGCGCTGACATGAAGCTCGACCCCCACGTGCCGCGGGGCGAGCAGATGGCATCGCTGCCGGCTCCGGTGCGGTGGAAGGCCGACAACTACAACCACCTGATGGAGCAGCCGACCCAGTTCTATGCGGTCGCCATCTCGCTCGCGCTCATCGGCGCGACCGCCATCGACGTGTACCTCGCCTGGGCGTACGTCGGCCTGCGCGTCGTGCACAGCATCTTCCAGGCGACCGTGAACAAGATCGAAGTCCGCTTCACGTTCTTCGCGCTGTCGTCGCTGGTCCTGATCGGCTTGACCGCGCGGGCAGTCATGGCGCTCGCCAGCTGACCCGACTCACCTCTTGCAGCCACGACCTGGAGGCCCCGCCTCGCGGGGCCTCACCAGCTCAAGAGGCCGCTGCGCGCGCCCGCGCGGAGAGCCCCGCTTCGATGGCGAACATGACGATGGGCACGCAGAGGGCGAGGGCGATCGAGGTGTAGGCGACGCGCTCGATGTGGAGGAGCTTGTGATCGGGCAGCTCGGAGAGGAGCTGCGCCGAGAGGAACGCGGCGACCGCGCTCGCGGCGTGCTGGACGGCGCTCTGCACCGACTGGAACCGCGCTCGTTCGTGCGCCTCGGGCACCTTGGAGGTGAGCGTGCTGTACGCGACCATGCGCGTGCCCATCGCGAGGAAGAAGCCCGCGGAGAGGAGGAGCACCGGCACGCCCACCGACGTCCACACGAACATCGTGTAGAT
>CALKVR010000171.1 GCA_938004815.1 uncultured Polyangiaceae bacterium
CGGCTCGAGGGGGCGCGCGCCGCGCTCGCCGTCGGCGACAAAGAGGCATTCGCCAAGATGCTGGACGCAATGCCCGACGACTACCCGAACGGCGACATGACGGGTGACGGCATCTTCATGCGGGCGCTCGAGGCGATGGAGCGCGGCGCGTTCGCCGAAGCCAAGACGTACCTCGGCAAAGGGAACGGCCGCGGCAAAGAGCGCGCGTACTACCGCGCGGGGCGCTTCTCGTACTTCTTGGGGCGCGCCGCCGCGGCCACCGGCCACCGCGACGAGGCGACCGCGTTCTATCAAGCGACCATCCGCGACTACCCGCTCGGCTACTACGCGGCGCTCGCGGTCGTGCAGCTCGAAGAGGCGGCCCCCGGCGCGGGCAAAGCGGCGCTCGCGGCCACGATGAGCGGTGAGCCCAGTCGCTTGCCGCCCGAGATCGCGGCGGCCTCCGCGAACGATCCCGCGGTCGTGGCCGCGATCGCGGTGGCGCGCGCGAGCGATCCGCGCGGCCTCGACGATCTCTTCGTCGGGGTGAAGCAACGCACCGAGAGCCCCGAGCGAATGCTGTTCGCGGCGCGGCTCTACGCGATCGCGGGAGACCTTCGCCGTGCGCACGGGGTGCTTCGAACAGCGAGCGAGCTCGAGGCACGCGACGGGCGCGTCGAGCTCGAGGCGCTCCGCGACGAGGCGCCGCGCGGCCCCTGGCGCGCGATCTGGGAGCTCGCTTACCCCCGGCTCTACGCCGACGAGGTCGCGGCCGCCTCGGCCGAGAGCGGCGTCCCGCCCGCGCTGCTCTACGCGATCATGCGCGAAGAGTCGGCGTTCGCGCCCGAGGCGGTCAGCCGGTCCGACGCGCGCGGCCTGTTTCAGGTGATACCGGCGACGGGTGAGCGCATGGCGCGCGGCCTCGGCATCCGCATGAAGGCCGCGACGCTCTTCGAGCCGGGCGCATCGGCGCGCATCGGCGCGCGCTACCTCTCCGGCTTGCGCAGCCGTTTCCAGACCGCGCCGCTGCTCTGCATCCCGGGCTACAACGCGGGCCCGGGCGCGCCCGAGGCCTGGCTCAAGGACCGGCCCGGGTGGGACTTCGATCTTTGGGTCGAGCGCATCCCGTACGCGGAGACGCGGGGGTACACGAAGCGCGTCCTCGCGACCTTGTTCACGTACGAGGCGCTGTACGAGCCCGCCGTGGCCGAGACTTGCCGCATTCCGGTCAGCCTCTGAGGGGCCTTTTGACCTGCCGAGCTTCCCTGTAGAGTCCCCCTCCCCATGCTCGAGGCCTCGAGTTCGGCGCTTCAGCTCGTCGGAGCCGTGTTCAACGGTCGCTGGCGCCTGTCGCGCCTCGTCGGTGAGGGTGGGATGGGCGCCGTCTACGAGGCCCACGGCACGCGGGGCGAGGGCGTACGCGCCATCAAGGTCCTGCACCCCGAGTTCATCACCGAGGAGCAGATCCTCACGCGGTTCGTCGCCGAGGCGCAGGCGGTCAAGACGCTGACCCACCCCAACGTCGCGCAGATCTTCGACAACCAGCGCGCCGAGGACGGCACCCCGTACCTCATCATGGAGTTTCTGCAGGGCGCGCCGGTCTCGTCGATCATGCAGCCCGGTCAGCCCGTCCCACCCGAGAAGGCCGCCGGCATCATGCTCGGGGTGCTGCAGGCGCTGACGATGGCGCACGCGCGCGGGATCGTTCACCGCGACCTGAAGCCCGACAACCTCTTCTTGGTGCCCGACGGGCGCGGCAACCAGGTCGTGAAGGTGCTCGACTTCGGCATCGCCAAGGTCATGGACGCGGCCGGCGGCATGGGGTCGAAGACCAAGACCGGCGTGCTCCTGGGCACGCCGGGCTACATGAGCCCCGAGCAGATCCGCAACTCGAAGGGCGTCGATCCGCGGAGCGATCTCTGGTCCGTCGGCATCATCCTCTACGAGATGCTCACGGGGCGTGAGGCCTTCACCGCCGAGAACGAGTTCCAGCGGTTGACGATGGTCCTCACCCAAGAGGTCCGCGGCATCGCCGAGGTCGCGCCGCACCTGTCGAGCTGGGGCGGCTTCTTTCAGCGCGCGCTGTCGAAAGACGTCGCGCGCCGGTTCCAGAGCGCGCAAGAGATGGCGCAAGCGCTCGCGGGGATGGTGACGCCGGCCGCCCCCGCTCCTCCCACGCGCGCGCCCGCCGCGGGCACGGCCGTCTTGAGCGTGGGGTCGCCGTCGATGCAGCAGCCCTACGGGTCGCAGTCGCAGCCCAACCCGCAGCTGCACGCGAGCCCGCAGCAAGCGAACCCGCACTCGTACGCGCAGCCCAACACGATGGGCTCGCCCGCCGCGCATCAATACGCGGGGCCGCAGGGCGGGCAGAGCGCACCACCGCCCAAGCCGTACTCGGTGCCGCCGCCAGCGTCGCTCCCGCAGCAGGGCCCGAACACGCACATGAGCGTGCAGCGGCCGGGCGCGACCCTCACCTCGGGGTCGACGACCAGCCCCGCGGTCGAGATCATGACGCCCCCCTCGGTAGGCGTCCCATGGTGGGTCGTCGGCGCCGTGGGCGCGGCCTGCCTCGTCCTCGGGTTCATCGCCGGTTTCCTCGCGAAATAATCTGCCCCGCTCGTGCTTCGAAGGAGCCTCTCATGACCGATCTCCAGAACCGCTGCCTCGACGCTTTCCCCGAGTGGCTGCGCGGCTTGTCCAACGACGCGACCGAGCTCTCCGCCGTGGTCGGCGACGAGGCCGTGCCGCAACCGGCGCGCCTCCACGCGGCCTCGGCGCTCAACTACCTCTTCAAGTCGCTCGATCTCATCCCCGACGGCATCGAAGATCTCGGCTTCCTCGACGACGCGTTCGTCCTGCGGGTGGCGGCCAAGCTGGCCAAAGACAGGGGCGGCAGCGGCGCGACGCTCGATCGCCTCGCGGGCGGCGTCGCCCTCATCGAAGAGCTGCTCGGCAAAGACTTCTCGCGCCTCGTCACCTACGTCGAGGGTCTCGTCCACGGCGCGGCGCGCGGCCGCACCGCCGAAGAGGTCGTCGGCGACCCGAACGTCCGCGCCGCGTTCACCACCGAGCTCTCGGCCTGGGCGTCCGGCTACCAAGCGCCCACGTTCGCGCGCGACGAAAAGAACCTCGTCAAGCTGACGTCGTTCTTGTCGGCCAAGCTCCCCGGCTGAGCGCCGCCGCCGAGCGCCGCGTCACGGGCGCGGGGGCCACGCGGCGTCGATGCGGACACCGACGAACGAAGGAAATCGCGGCACCCCGCCGTCCGAGAGCTCCTGGTAGCGGTACGTGATCACCGCGCCGATGGGCGGCGGCCGGCTTCGCTCGTCGTCGGTGAACCCGGTGCCGACGCTGAACCGTTTGCCGTCGGGCATCGCCACCAAGAGCGCCCCGAGACGCCCCTTGTGCTTGCCCAGGCCCGGCAGGTGCTCGACCACGATCGCCTCGGCGTCGTGGAACGTCTTGACCTTGAGCAACGACCGCGACCGTCCGATCTCGTACGCGGACCCCGGTCTGCGCATCATGAGCCCCTCACCGCCCTCACGCTCGACCCGATCGAGCTCGGCGCGCAAGTGATCGATGCCGCCGCACCGCTCCTGCGGGTGCAGGCGCGCGTGCCCGACCGCGGACGCGGCGACGGCAGCCTCGGCCGCGCGCAAGCGGTCCTCGAACGGCCCTGCGACCGCCGGCGCGTCGAACACGACGAACACGATCTCTCTCCAGTCCTCGCTCGCATCCTGGCGCCGAACGATGCTCACGGTCCGCTGGAACTTGCGCCGGCCGCCCCAGAGCTCGCCGTCGAGGACCATGCTGGGCAGCGCAGAGGTGAACCACGCAGGAGCCACGAAGGCGTTCCCGAGCCGCGAGATCAGCGAGCCGCCGTCCCAATACGCGCGCACGCCGTCGAGCTTCTCGCTCATCCACCAGCCCGTCAGGTCCGCGACGCTGTCCCAGCTGTGCGCGAGCAGAATCGGCGGCGCCGCTCCCGCTGCGCGCACCGTGGGCCCGGGCTCGCGCCCCACCGCCGCTCGAGCACGCGCGGGTAGAGGCTCGGGAGCCGGCTCCGCCGTCTGCCGCCACGTCTGCCCCGGCGCGGGCGCGCGCGTCGTCCCCTCCGGAACGGTGCGCCACCAAGGGATCGGCTTGTCGGGCTTGGCCATGGCCGCCCTCTCTTCTCTATCATTCGTGGGTCTAGTCCCCCTAGCGGTGGCGTGCGGTCGTCGATAGCCTCCGGAGCCCCATGGCCGAAGAGCGCACCTACCTCGAGCTCTCCGAAGACGGTGGCAAGTCGCACAAGTTCTACGAGGTGATCGTTCGCGGCGCCGAGCTCAGCATCCGGTTCGGTCGCATCGGCGATCAGGGACAGACGCAGGTCAAGACGTTCCCGTCCGAGGACAAGGCGCGCGCCGAGGCGCAAAAGAAGATCGGCGAGAAGACGAAGAAGGGGTACGCCCCGGCGGTGATCGGCGAGCGCAAGAAGCGCTCGGTCACACGTCGCGAGGTCGCCAGCCACCGCTCGACCGCCACCCAGGCCCCCGTCGTGTGGAAGTTCGCATCGGGCGAGCGCGCGTTCGGCATCTTCATCGACGACGCGCGGTGCTGGCTCGGGAACGAGGCGGGCAGCATCTTCTCCGTCGATCATGACGGAAATGTCCTTGGCCAGCTGCGCCTCCCCGATGGCGTAAAGTGCATCGTCGCCGACGACGACTGGCTGTACGCCGGGTGCGACGACGGCAAGGTCTACGATCTGGGCGGCAAGGTCCCCCGCGTGGCGTACGAGATCGCCGACGACGTCGACATCTTCTGGCTCGACATCCGCGACGGCGTGCTCGCGGTCTCGGACGCGAGCGGCAACGTGGTGACGATCAACCACGAGGACGAGTCGCAGTGGCAGAAAAAGTCCGAGGGCACGCACGGGTGGATGGTGCGCTGCGACGAGCTCGGCGTGTACCACGGCACCTCGGCCGGCGTGACGATGTACGACTGGGAGGACGGCTCGCCGATCTGGCACAGACGCACCACCGGCGACGTTCTGTTCGGCTGGCAAGAAGAGTCGACGCTCTTCGCGTCGACCGACAAGAACACCGTGCACCGATTCAGCAAGCGCGGCGAGGGTGAGGTCGTCTACGCCTGCGACGCCTCGGTGTTCTCGTGCGCCGCGGCCGAAGACGGCAAGTACGTCTTCGCGGCCGACAACTGCTCCAGCGTCTACTGCTTCGCCGCCACCGGCGAGCGCCTGTGGAAGCTCGCGACCGGCTGCGGGTCGGTCCTCTCGATGCAGTTCTTTCGCGACCGCCTCTACATGGTCACGACCGACGGCTTCCTCGCCGCGGTCGACGCGAGTGAGGCGGCCATCGCGGCGGCGCAAGCGGGCACGGTGCCGAAGGCGCGCGAGATCAAGGCGCCCGCGCCCGTGGCGGCCCAGACGTCGACGGCGGTCGAGACGACGCGCGACGCGACCGGTGGGGTGGTGGTCGAGTGCTACCGAGACGGCACGCGCCTCCGCGTGCGGCCGCTCTCCGACGGCTTCGATCGCAGCTTCAACGTCCAGTTCCCGAAAGACATCCGCGAAGAGGGCGCGCGCTACGTGGTCGAAGAGCTTCGTCAGTCGGGCCGCGGCGGGTTCTACCGCGTCCACGGGAGCATCCAGAAGTTGGTCTCCGCGTGAAGCTCGTTCGTCAGGTCGTTCTCGTCTACCTCGAAGGGCGGACCGAGAAGGTCTACGAGATAGATCTCGCCGAGGTCGGCTCGAACCAGTACGTCGTCAACTTTCGCTACGGCAAGCGCGGCGCCGCCCTCAAAGACGGGTCCAAGACGCCGATGCCGGTGCCTATGGGCGAGGCGCTCCGCGTCTACGATCGCCTCGTCGCGCAAAAGACCGAGCAGGGCTACCTCTCCGAGGGCGCGGTCGTGCGTCCACCTCCCGGCGCGGCGCCCCCGGCGCGCGCCCCTGCCACGCCCACCGCTCCGCGCGCCGCGGCCCCCTCGGGCCCCGACCCGCGCGCGCACAAGATCCTCGAGCGCTTGTCCACGCCCCCGAGCGATCGCCGATGGTTTCGTCGCGGCGCGGCCGCCTCGTCGTGGCGCCTCGAGCGCGTGATCTGGCGAGCGGGCGAGCTCCGGCTGCGTGAGGCCGAGCCGCTCCTCCTGCGCCTCGTCGGCACGGCCGCCGCGAGCGACGACGCGAACGAGGGCGGGCGAGGGATGCGGGACTACTGCATCGCCTGGGCGCTCGGGCGCTGCGGCTCCGACGCCAGCATCTCGACGCTGGGGCGCCTCTACGGCGACGCCTCGACGCCGCCGCACGTCCGCCGGATCGCGTGCGAGGCTTTGATCGCACTCTCGGACGACGCCACCAAGCGAGAGTTTCGCGACGACTTGATCGAGAAGCTCCCCGAGGCGCTTCGGGCTGCCGCCAAGGGCGACGACCCGAACGCGTTCGGGCTCGCGCTCGGCGCGTACTTCGGCGCCGGCGACAAGTCGCGCATCGACGTCCTCGAGACGCTCTACACGATCGACACGCCGGCCGTCCGCGCGTCGGTGCTCGAGGCCATCGGCGGCCCGCTCAAGGCGCCCCTCTTCCGCGTCCTCCGCCACATTTTCAAGGCCGCCGAGTACCGCCGCGACGCCGAGGTGTTCGGGCGCATCGCTCACCGCTTCGAAAAGGAGCGCGCCAACCCGTCGCCATGGGATCCGCGCCAGCGCAAGGACGCCCCGTTCGGGCCCGGCACGCGCCTCTACATGCGGCGCCGGGTCTGGCGCACCCTCAGGCGCCTCGGCGAGATCGCCGACCCCGACTACGTGAAGATGGCGGTCGGCGTGCTGCTCCCGTTCCAAGACGCCGACGCGGGCGAGGCGCGCCGCTCGGGTGATGCCCGCTACGATCGGTTCGCCGCGTACTGGGCCTTCAACCACATCCTCTACGGGCAGAGCTCTCGCTACGAGCCATCGCCGCGCGGCCGGCTCTGGCGATGCAGCTCGCCCTACCGGCCGGGCGGGCTGCCGCCTCCCGGCCGAGAAGAGGCGTTTCCTGCGCTCTGGGAGCAGAAGCCCGCCGGCCTGATGCCCCTCGCGGCAGAGTCGGCGTGCCTGCCCGTGCACGAGATGGCGGCCAAGGCGCTCTCGGCCTGCCCCGCTTTCCTCGACGCGCTGGACGTCGACGATCTCGTCATGCTCCTCGGGCGTCCGTACGAGCCGACGGCCAAGCTCGGCTTCGACCTCGCCAAGCGCCGCTACGTCGAGGCTCGCCCCGACCCGGCGCTCCTCCTCGCGCTCGCCCACGCCGTCTACAAGCCCGCACGCGAGCAGGCCTACGTGTGGATCGAGCGCGCCCAGAGCTCCCTTTCCTCACAGTCGGCATTCCTCGCGTCGCTCGTCCTGTCGCCGCGTGAAGACACCCGCGCGTTCACGCGCCGGTGGCTCCGCACGCTCTCGCTCGCACCCGACGTCGGCGCGGCGCTGCTGGGCCGGGTCATCGTCGGCCTGCTCGCTCTGTCGCCGGCGAGCGCCGACGACGCGGCCATCGCGATCGACGCGGCTCGCCTCGTCGTCGCGGCGCTCGATCCGTTCCTGAAGGGCGCGTCGATCGGGGTGGTGCGTGACCTCATCGCGCACCCGCTCGCGGGCTGCCAAGAGCTCGGGGCCGAGCTCCTCTCGCGGTTCGACGCGCGCTCGGGTCTCATCCCGCAAGACCTGGTGCTCGGCCTCCTCCACTCGCCGCACGGCGGCGTACGGGCGGTGGGGCTGCGGCTGATCTCGGAGCTCTCCGACGAGGTCCTGCTGATGGCCGACCGCCTGGTCGCGCGCCTCGTCTGCGACAAGAACCCCGACGTCCGCGCGGTCGGGCGCACCATCGTCCAGCGACTGGCGCGCACGCAGCCCGAGGCGGCGGCGCAGCTCGCCGAGCAGCTGGTGGCGGCGCTCGTCCGCCGCAAGCTCCCCGACGGCGTCCCCTCGTTCGTGCTCGCCGTCCTGAAAGACGACCTGAGAGCCGGCCTCGCGTCGCTCCCGCAAGGCGCCGTGTGGCAGCTCGTGACCTCGGAGTCGCAGCACGCGCAGGAGCTCGGCGGCATCCTCTTGCCGACGCACCTCCCCAAAGAGTCGCTCACCATCGAGCAGATCGTGGCGCTCGCCAGCCACGACGTCCTCGCCGTCCGCGAGGCGGCGTGGGCCATGTGCGAGGCGAGCGTACCGCGCCTCGCCGACACGCTGCCCGAGGCGGTGCGCATCCTCGACGCCAAGTGGGACGACTCGCGCGCCTGGGCCAAGCGGTTCTTCCGCGAGAGGTTCGCGCCGGAGGCGTTCACGGTCGACGTCGTCACGACCATCATCGACAGCGTGCGCGACGACGTGCAGACCTTCGGCCGCGAGATGGCCCAGCGCGGGTTCCGCGCCGAAGACGGCCCGGCCATGCTCGAGCGAACGGCCGAGCACCCGACGCGCAACGTCCAGCTCTTCGCGACCAACTACCTCGACCGCTTCGCGTCCGGGAACCTCGAGCGGATCGAAAAGCTCGTGCCCTATTTCACCAGCGTCCTCAGCCGCGTGAACCAGGGGCGCGTGGCCAAGGCGCGCGTGCTCGCGTTCCTGCGCGCCGAGGGGCTGAAGAGCGAGCCGGCGGCGCGGCTCGTGGTCGCGATCTTGGAGCGCATCTCGGCGACCATTTCGATCGAGTACAGGGCGCAGACCATCGAGGCGATGGTCGCGGTGGGGCGAGCGCATCCGAACGTGGTGCTACCCCTGAAGACGCGCCCCCCCGAGAGGCGCGCGGGCAGCCTCGCGCGCGCCCAGGGAGCGAGGCGGTAGGATGGAGTTCTCCTACGCGTACCGGGGTTCGAGCGCGGTGGCGAGCCACGCCTACCGGACGGACATGTCG
>CALKVR010000172.1 GCA_938004815.1 uncultured Polyangiaceae bacterium
GCGTCGAGCCGCTCGCCGAGGCGGCGCGACGGGTCTCTGGCCGTGATGGGCGTGATCTTGCGCAGGTGAGCGCGGCGGTCGTCACCCCAAACCGCGGCCGCCTGCACCTTCGCCTCTTCGCACGCGGGCGGAAGCGCGCCGGCGTCCTCGGGCGTCTCCGTGGCCTCTGCGACCGGATCGAGGTTGGGCCCCGCCGGCCCCACCCCCTTCGTCGCGAAGTGCGAGATGGTCACGAGCACCGCCGCGCCGGCAACGATGGCCGCGAGCGTGAGCGCGATCCGCTTCGGACGATCGCGATCGCGCGAGAGCTCGAGCAGGAGCGCGTCCATCGAGGCAAAGCGCCCATCGCCGCGGGGCGCGAGCGCGCGCTCGATCACCGCGCGCAGCCAACGAGGCGCGGCAGGAAAGGGCCGCATCCTCGCGCCGAGGACCGCGGTCGCGAGCTCGCGCACGGTGCTGCCCGCGAACGGTCTGACCCCGAAGAGCGCCTCGTGGAGCGTCACCGCGAACGCGAACTGGTCGGTCCTCGCGTCGGCCGGCTCGCCCCGCCATTGCTCGGGCGCCATGTACGCGGGCGTGCCAATCAACATGCCCGTCGAGGTCATCGCCACGGGGCGCGTCGGCCCGGCGACGTCGAGCGGCTCGTCCGCGAGCGCCACTGGCCCCGACGCGCGGGCGAGGCCGAAGTCGGTGACGCGCACGCGACCGTCTCTGCCCACCAAGACGTTGTCCGGCTTGAAGTCGCGGTGCACGAGCCCGGCGCGATGCGCCGCGGCGAGCCCGCGACCGGCCGCGATCATGACGTCCAAAATCGCGCGACGCCCCGGCCTCGCCGTTTGCAACCAGCGAGAGAGGGTGACGCCATCGACCAGCTCCATCGCGATGAACAGCTGATCACCCACACGGCCGACGTCGTGGACGGTGACCACGTTGGGATGGGCGAGCTTGGCCATCGCCTGCGCCTCGAGGACCAGACGCGCGCGCCGCTCCACCGTCGCCGCCGACGGCTCGGGGCGCAGGAGCTTGAGCGCCACACGCCGGTCCAGCTCGGGATCGTGCGCCACGTAGACGACGCCCATGCCCCCCTCCCCCAATCGCTCGAGCAGCCGGTAACGGCCGACGGTCGCGAGGAGCGGGGTCGTCTTCGTATCGGAAGGGGGTGGCGTGCTGCGTGCGGCCACCAAGGTGGGGAGCTGGGACGCGTTCGGTGGCGGGGCGGACGAGCCATACACTCGGGCGAGCTCCGCGACGACCGAGCTGCACGACGGACAGCTGTCGAGGTGGAGCTCGAGCGCGCGCCGGTCGGCCGCCGCGATCTGACCGGATACGAACGCGTCGAGCAGCCCCGGGTCGGGGCACGTCGCGCTCGCAGCCGGGTGGCTTTGCACCAGACGATGTTACCCGTTTAGACTCTCGGGGCTTTGCGCGAAGGCCGGCCCAGCACCACGGCAGCGTTCGTCTCGTTTTTTCGCGGCGCCGCCGGCGCGGCCGGCTCACCGTTTCGAGGGATGCGCGACGACCACGCGCGAGCGCTCCTCCCGGCCTGGCTCAGGTACCCGCTCCGCGCGCTCGAGGTGGAGCCGCGCCTGCTCTCGGCGGCCAGGCTCGCGTCGCTCGGCCTGCTCGATCACGTCTCGCTGCGCACGGCCGCGATCGACGACGAGCTCAGGACGGCCCTGGCGCGTGGCGCGAGGCAGCTCGTCATTCTCGGCGCAGGGCTGGATGCCCGCGCGTACCGCCTCCACGACCTGCACGACGTCACCGCGTTCGAGGTCGACCACCCCTCGACCCAAGCGGCGAAGCGGTCGCGCCTCGGCTCGACCGAGCCGACCGCTCGGTCGGTCACGTTCGTCGGCGTCGACTTCGAGCGCGACTCGCTCGCCGACCGGCTCGCCGGCGCAGGCCACGACGTCGAGCAGCCGACGGCGTGGATTTGGGAAGGGGTGACGCCGTACCTGCGCGCAGAGGCGATCGACGCGACGTTGCAGGTGCTCGAGGCCCGCTCGGCGGCCGCGAGCACCCTCCTCACCACGTACCTGACGCCCTCGCTGGTCGAGCTGGCCTTGCCCGTCGAAATCGTCCCGAAGCCGATCCTCCGCGCCTCGTTCTCGGCGATCGGCGAGCCGATCGAGAGCGCGTTCGAGCCCGACGAGCTGCGCGCTCTCTTGGCCGCAAAGAGCTTCGAGCTCACCTCCGACAGCGGCTCGCGCGACTGGGCGGCACGGTTTCTGGTGGGTGAGCCGCCGAGGGTCGTCGTGAGCGAGCGGCTCGCCGTCGCTACCCGTACACCTTCTTGAACGCCGGACGCTCCTTGTACCGCTCGAGCCACGCCGTGACCTGAGGAAACGGCGACAGATCGAAGCCCAGCATCGGCGCGAACGCGATGGTCGGCGCGAACGAGATGTCGGCGAGCGTCAGCCGGGCCGACACGAGCCACTCTTTGCCCTTGAGCGCCTCGTCCAGGATACCGAGCGTCTTGATCACCTCGACCCGACCCTCTTCGGCGACGCGCTCGATTCGCCGGTCTTCCGGCAGCCGAATCGTGTGCGAGAAGACGCGCGAGGCCGCCGGGCCCAGGTGCGCAGCGTTCGTGAAGAGCCACTTGGAGATGTCGCCGCGCTCGTGCGGGTTCCCGCCGTCGAGGCCCCGGTCGGGGAACTTCGCCGCCAGGTACTGCATGATCGCGTGCGACTCCCAGATGACGTAGCCGCCGTCGACGAACGTCGGCACGCGCCCGTTCGGGTTGAGCGCCAGGTACTCGGGCTGTTTGTGCTCACCCTGCGTCAGGTCGACGACCACGTACTCGTACGGTTCTCCGATCTCCTCGAGCGTGAGGTGTACCCGTCGCGAGTTCGGGGACATGGGAAACCCGTAGAGCTTCATCGAAGGCAGAACCTACCACACCAAGGGCACGCACGGCCCCGCAGGCTCCTTGACCCCATGGGCCGGCCACGACAAAAGCGCACCACCATGCTCGATCCCCGCCAGGTCGCCGACAACTTCGACGAGGTCCGTGCCGCGCTCACTCGCCGCAGCCCGTCATGGGCGAAGGAGCTCGAACCGGTCGCCGACCTCGTCCGCCGCCGCCGCGAGGTGCTGGGTGAGAGCGAGAAAAAGGCGGCCGAGCGCAACCAGGCCTCCGCCGAGATGGCCAAGGCCGACAAGAAATCGCCCGAGTTCCAGAAGCGACGCGACGAGCTCAAGCTGCTCTCCGAGGCGGTCAAGGCGCTTGAAAAATCGGTCGCCGAGATCGAGGCCGAGCTCGAGCAGCGCCTGCTCTTGATCCCCAACATGCCCGACCCGTCGATCCCCGACGGCACCTCCGAAGAGCAGAACCAGGTCGTCCGAGTATGGGGCGAGAAGCCCACATTCGCCTTTCCGCCAAAGCCGCACTGGGAGGTCGGCGAGGGGCTGGGCATCCTCGACTTCGAGCGCGCCGCCAAGCTCTCGGGCCCTCGGTTCACCGTGCTCGTCGGCGCCGCCGCCCGGCTCGAGCGCGCGCTCATCAATTTCATGCTCGACTTGCACACCGGCGAGCACGGCTACACCGAGCTCCTGCCGCCCTTCCTCGTCAAGGACACGGCCCTCCTCGGCACCGGCCAGCTCCCCAAGTTCGCGGACGACTTGTTCAAGACTCACAAGGCCGACGCCGAGCGTGGCTACGATCTCTTCTTGATCCCCACCGCCGAGGTGCCGGTCACGAACTACCACGCGGGCGAGATCCTCGATGCGGCCGACCTCACCCGGTCGTACTGCGCCTATACGCCGTGCTTTCGCGCCGAGGCCGGCAGCCACGGGCGCGACGTGCGCGGGCTGATTCGCCAGCACCAGTTCCAGAAGGTCGAGCTCGTGAAGTTCACCAAGCCCGAGGACAGCGACGCCGAGCTCGAGAGGCTCACCTCGCACGCAGAGGCCGTGCTCGTGCGGCTCGGCCTCCACTACCGGACGACGGTGCTCTGCGCCGGCGATCTCGGCAGCAACGCCAAGAAGACCTACGACGTCGAGGTCTGGCTCCCCGGCCAGGACACCTACCGCGAGATCTCGAGCTGCTCGAACTTCGGCGACTTTCAAGCTCGTCGCGCGCAGATCCGCTACCGCGTCGAGCCCAAGGGCAAGACGCGCCTGGTCCACACGCTCAACGGCTCCGGGCTGGCCGTCGGGCGCACGCTCGTCGCCATCCTCGAGCAATACCAACAAGCAGACGGTTCTGTCATCGTTCCCGAGGCCCTCCGCAAGTACGTCGGCGCAGACAAGGTGGAGAAGCGCTGAGGCGAGAGCGTCGGCCGCTCAGCGGCCCCCGCCGCCAGAGGCGGCGAGCGTGCCCCGCGCCGCTTCTTTCACGAGCAAGAGCGGCGTGGGCGCCAGGCCGCCGATCAACAGGGCGACGACGAGAGCCAGGCTCGCCGCGCGCTCACGCGGCAAGACGTCCTCGATCGTGGTCGTGGCGGCGAACGCCGACGGCGAGCCGAGAAAAATGCGCTTGTACGCTCGCACCAGGGTGATGCCGTTCAGCGCCGTCGACACCAGCAGCACCGCGCTCACGACCGGGTGCTCGGCGAGCAGCCCCTGCACGAGGAGATCGGCAGAGAGGAACGTCGCTGTCCCGGGGAACGACACGGTCGCGAGCGACAGCACCAAGAACCCCGTCGCGAGCCCGGGCGCCGAGCGCACGAGACCGCCGAGGCACCGCATGTCCTCGGTTCGGGTCCGACAGGCTACGGCGCGAACGTGGCTCCACAGGCCGGTCATCGCCAGGAGCAGCGCGAGAAACTGGAGCAGCGCTCCCGAGAGAGCGCGCGCGTCGAGCGCGACGAGCCCGGCGACCACCGCGCCCATCGTCGAGACCCACAAGAGGCCCAGCTGCCGGCCCGCGTGATGTTGGCCGACCGCGAGCAGCGCGCCGTACGCCGCCGAGACTGCGGCGAGCGGCAGGATCGCGTTCCCCACGGCGGCGGTCGCCTGCGGCGCGAACGCGAGGGCCGCCTTCAACGCCACGAGGGCGCCGAGCGGCGAAACGATCGTGATCGAGCCGGCCGGCGCACGAACCCGCTCTGCCACCGCCGGCACCCACACGTGAAACGGAAAAACGCCCAGGCGCGCCATCGCCGCGACCCAGAGGAGCGGGCCAATCCAATGCGTATGCCCGTCGAGCGCCCCCGACGAGACCACATCGGCCGCGCCGAACGGCCACGCGACACCAGCGCGCGCCGAGAAGAACACGACGGCCGCCACCGCGATCGCAAACGGCAAGAAGCTCGTGAAGACGAGGAACCGAAACGCTCGCCGGAGCACGTCGTCGCCGCGGCGAGCTTCTCGCCCGAGCGGGACCATCGCGACGAGAGAGAGCGCGAGGAGCGCGGGGAGGCCATCGGCCAGCGTCGCGCCCACCGCGCAGCCCGCGAGCAAGAGCGCGTCGGAGCTCGTCTCGACCGTCACGACCGCGCGGGGTGCCGAGACGATCGTCGCCAGCGCGCACGCGAGTACGACCGGCAGAATGGCGGCCGCGAGCGCGTCGGCGTACGAGCCGGTCGCGGGCCAGATGGCCTCGCGCAGCTCGGCGTCACCGACGACCAGCACGCCGAGCATCGCCACGCTCGCCATGAGCACCAAGCCCAAGAGGACGCTCGCGGCGAGCCGAGCCGCACGCACGCTGCGCATACGGAGCATGAGCCCCGCGGCGAGCAGGAGCGGGCCCCACAGCGCAGCGCCGACGCCGTCGATCACGGCCGCCTCTTGCCTTCGAAGAGCGACCGCTCGAGGGCGTCGAGCCGCTGCGAGAGAAACAGCGCCGGCCGCGCGATCCAGCGCTCGAGGGCGGCTTCGACCTCGAACCGTTCGATCGCGAGACGGTAGAGGTATCGGCGGAGCGGCAACCCCAAGAGCTCCCACTGCGCGGCCCGCTCGTCGGCGCTCGTCGCCCCCAACGCCGCGCGCCGGCGCAGCGCCGATTGCAGCACCGAGGGCGTGAGGAGGAACTGGTAGTAGCGCAGCGTCGCGTGGGCCACGAGGTGGACGACGGCCAGGGTCGGGAACCCGAGACCGCACTCGACGAACATGATCCCGACCTGGGTGATGGTGGCGTAAGCGAGCGCCGACTTCGCGTCGGGGCTCACCTGCGCGCTGAGCGTGCCCGCGATCGCCGTCAGCGAACCGATCGCGACGATGAGCAGACGCAGGCCCGGCGAGTCGGCGTAGAGCGGCTCGATGCGGGCCATGAGGTACACGCCCGCGTGCACCGAGAGCCCGCCGTAGAAGATCGCGCTCGAAGCGGTTGGCCCCTCCATCGCGCGCGGGAGCCACCCGCCAACCGGAAACTGCGCCGACTTGCCCATCGCCGCGATCAGAACGCCCAGCGTGACCAGCCCAGCGCCGCCCGCGGCCGGGGCGGCGAGCACACGGACGAAGCTGGTCGAGTGGTAGGCCTGGTGCAGCCAGAGGGCGCCGAGCAGCAGCCCGACGTCGCAGAGACGATAGGTGACGAGCACGCGGATGGCGGCACGGACGGGGCCGCGTCGATCGTGAAAGAACGCGACGAGGAGGACCGACGTCATGCCGACGACCTCCCACCCGGCGAACAGCAGCTCGACGCTCCCGCCCAGCACCAGGAGCTGGATGCCGGACGCGAACACGAGCATCAGGCTGAAGAATCGGACGAACCCGGGCTCGCGGTGCAGGTAGTTGGCCGAGAACCGGCACGTCGCGAGGAGGAGGATCGCGGCCGTCACGGAGACCGGCGCGCTCAGCCGGTCGATCAGGAAGCGGAGCTCGTAGCTCGACTCGCCCGCGCGGTACCAATGGCCGACGCGCACGTCGACGGGGCCGAAAAGGGCGCCGGCCCACCGGAGCAGGCCGACGCCGACGGACAAGAGCGAGAGCATGAGCACCGCGGTGGCGAGGCGCACGATCGCGCGCTCGGAGGGGCGCCAGCCCAGCCCCACCAGCGCGGCGATCGCCAGTGCCCCGAGCGCCGGCCAGCCAGGCGCCATGGCGATGGCGACGTCAGACCACTCCACCGGACTCCTCGAAGGGCGCGATGTCTCGAGCGACGAGCGCCGGTGCCAAGAGGCCGTGGTGACCCCGGTACCAATCCGCCGAGCGCGCGACCTCGGCGACGCGCGAATGCCGGGGGCTCCAGGGCTCGAACCCGGAGCGGGGTGAGAAGATCGTGACCGCCCCCGTGTCGGGATCGATCGCGATGAGGTGGACCCACTGGTTGCGGCAGAGCTCGCCGATGGTCGGGGCGCGGTCGAGGACCGCCTCGAGCACGGCGGGGGTCGCCTCGACGACGAGCTGGAGGCGGATGGGCTCGTGCACTTCGACCATCTGGCGGGGCAAGCCCGTGCGGAGATCGCTCGACGCGCCGTTCATGACGCCAAAGAGCCCGGTCACGTTGTGAGGCAGCTTGGTGCCGGCGCCCCAGCGCTCGTCATCGACGGCCGAGAACAAGTACTCGAGGTTTATCCCCGAGCAGACGGGGCCGACCGCGAGCAAGATGCGCTCGAGGATGCGACCTTCGGGATCGCTGGTCGGATCGTACGAGACCAAAAACGCGCGGCGATCGAGGAAGAGGTCGCGGCTCAGCGCGCGCCGCCCGACGACGCACGCGGCGTTGGTCGCGTGGCCGAGCTCGGGGCGCGCTTGGCTCAGGTCGAACGAGCGGGCCTCGACGTGTCGCCGCGCCGCCTCGGGCGCGATCGTCGCCGACGCCGACGCGAACTTTCGACAGCGCTCCTGGCTGTTGTCCGCGAGCGCCCGATCGAGCAGCGTCTGCAGCCGCTCGAGCTCGGCCGCGAGACGCACCGGCACCTCGTCGGTGTCGAAGAGGCGAACCGTGTCGGCGCACGTGTCGTGCTCGCCGCCGAGAAACCAGGTCGTGTCGGGGATGTCGATGCCGCGGGCACGCAGGGCGGCGCGGACCTCGGGCTTGTTCGCCATGTGCGCGAAGAGACGCGCGTTGGGGCCGCCGCTGCGGCCGCCGCATGCTCCGCAGGAATACGCAGCGAAGTGCGGGTTATTGGCGCTCGACGCGTCGTGTCCGAGCAGCACCACGAGGCTCGCGAACCCCGATGTGAGCCCGGCGTTCTCGAGCAGAGTCGCGACGCGCTCCGCTTTCTCTTCGACCGCGAAGCCGACGGTGATGGTGGCCGTCTCGTCGACCGTCGCGCGGGCACCCGACAAGCGCGTGCGCGGCGCGGGCAAGACTAGGCTCGCGACCTTCTTTCGCACCCGCCCCGCCACCCAGGGCGCGAAGACCACGGCGAGTAGCGGCAGCGTGGCGATGAAACCGACGACGGCGGTCACGATCGCGCCCCAGACGACCGAGTTCTGGGCGCGCTCGATCTTGATCGATACATTCGTCAGGCTTTGGAGGCGGCGACGGCGCGCCGCCGCTACGGGCGCGTGCTCCGAGAGCACCTCTTCTGCGACCTTGTGCTGAGGGGTCAACACGACCGGGCAGAGCGGGAAGGTCGAGGGGTCATCGATGCCCTGATAGGCGATGGCGAGGTTGAAGAAACCGGGCACGCCGTAGGTCACGTGCTCGGGCGCGAGCTCCTCGAAATGGCGTCGCAAGGACTCTTCTCGATCGTCGATGCAGAAAAAGACCTGAAACCGCGGCGATGCCGGCGGCGCTGGGCTCTTCGCTCGTGCGGCGAGGCCGGTGAGGAGCTGCTCGCGATAGTGCCTCTCGTAGGCCTCGTGCCAGATCCGCATGCGTGTCGGCCCGTCGAGCGCGTGCAGGAGCTCGACGAGCGCGTCGATCTCGGCGGGCGAGAGCGCGAGCAGCGACGGCGCCGCGACCCCGGCGTGCTGTGCGACGACGAAGAGCGGCCACGCGCGATCGTGCTCCCCTGAGCGAAGGGCGGCCGCCACCGGCGGCAGCTCGGCCGCGAACGCGCGAAGCTCGTTGAGCTCGCCGTGGTGACCGAGGCGCGACGCCACCTCGGTGAGCGCGAGCACGTCGAGGCACAGACGAACGGCGACGAAGTCGACGAGGCTCACCGACGGTGCCGAGCGCCCCGCGGCGGGAGCCGACGACTCGAGGCGGTGGAACATCCCCGCCCAACCGGGCAGACGCAGGACGGTGCTTCGCAAGAAGCTCTCACGCTCGTGGGGCTCGATGCCGAGCTCGTCACAAAAGCTCTTGATCGCGCTCTCGGCCGTCTCGCCGCTCGCCTCCCACAAGCGGAGCTGGTCGCCCAGGTCGCGCAGCCAAGCGGGCCTGAGCGCGTGACCGGCGGCGAGCACCCGCCTGAACGCGACGAAGAAGCCGTGCTCGCGGTCCGGCATCGACCACTGCGACTGGCCGCGGTCCAGGAACGCGCCCGCGAGCCCGACTAGGATGGGGTGTACGAGGTCGTCGGGGTCGTCACCGCCGACTCGCAAGACGGCGTCGCGCGGCAGGATGGGGCAAGGCGGGGCGGCTGGCGCCGCCGGGGCACGCCTGCTGCGCGGCGCGAGGGCCGAGACGCCACGCGACGCCTCCCAGAGCGCGGCGACGGCGATCGACTCGCGCGGCGCGGCGAGGAGCGCGCGCAGACCCGCGTCGGTCGCGGGGCGACCAAAGCGCTCCTCGAACGTGGTGGCGATCGTCCGCGCATCGCCCGGGCCGGTGACGAGGGCGAGCGCCTCCTCGAGCGGCCGCGCGTCTGCCGCCGCGCGCAGCCATTGCCACGTCTCGTCGACGACCCGCGCCTTCGACGTGGGGGCCACGCCAGCGACGAAGCTCGTCGCCGCGCCGTGCTCGTCGAGCTGCCAGAGCACGCCCGCGGGCGTCTCCGCGTGGACACCGTGGACGAGGACGAGCCGGGCCAGATCGTGCGCGGTCGGCAGCGAGTTGGGGAGAGCCGATGGCGTCACCCCGAGCTCGGCTCGAATGGCGGCAATGATATCGTCATCGGTGATGCGCCCGCCCGCGAACGCGGCCAAGTATTGCCTCTCCTCCAGGTACCCGCGGGCGCCCGTCGCCTCCGAGGCGCGCTGAACCGCCTCGTGGAACGGAAGATGCTCGAAGGCGTGCAGGGTGTTGTGGTGGACGAACACCTCGAGAGGCGCCTGCGCGGGGAGCAGGTGCCCGACGCTCGCGAGCGCCGGGCCGAGCCACCCCGACTCGGCCCGCGATGGAAGCTCGGGATCGTTCACTGGGCCGCGACGCACGCGCCGAGGCAATCGGCGCATTTCGAGCAGGAGCTGGTCGCGCAGCCATCGCAGACGAACGAGGGCGGGCAAGGCGGGATGGCCGGACCGCACCGCTGCGCGCAGTAACCACCGCTGAAGACGCACACGTCCTCGCCGATCGTGTTGCCGCAATCCGAGTGGTCGTCGCACGCGACCACGCCCGACGAGCTGCTCACGACGCTGCTCGCCTTGGAGCTGGCGCTCGACGACTTGCTCGTGGCGCTCGACGTGGAGGTGGTCGCCGAGCCTCCGCCCCCCTCGTTCTCGACCACGACCGTCCCGCTGCACGCGACCGCGGCGACGACGGAGGCCGCACCGGCGAGGAAGAGGAAGCGCATTGGCGCATTCTACTCACGCGGCGCGAGCTCGCGATAGCGGAGAGGCTCGGCCACGTTCTTCACTGCCGCCGTGCGCTCCTCGCCAAAGGCATCGGTGCCGAGGTGGGCGACCACCGAGTCCATGCACAGGATCTGATCGCGGGTGGCGAGGCCCTGCAGCCGAGCCGCGCTGTTCATCACGCTGCCGAAGGCGGTGTAGTTCTCGTCGGGGCCGACGCGACCGACGAAGACGCGACCGATGTGCACCCCCGTCGCGACGCCGATCGGCGGCGAGAGGCCCGCGAGCTCCGGAAGCTCACGGCCCTCGCCCAGCTGTCGCGTCAGCTCGCGGATGCGCTCGGCAGCGAGGACGGCCCGCTCGCAGATCTCTCTGGGCGAGTGGTCGAAGAACGGTGGACCAAAGAGGGCGATGATGCAGTCGCCGACCATCTTGTCGAACACACCGTCCAGAGAGAACACGACCTCGACCGCGCGCTGGCTCCAGGTGTCGACCAGCTTGGCGATCTTCTCGGGCTCCCGCAGGACCTGCTCGCTGATGCGCGAGAAGCCGGAGATGTCGGCGTAGAGGATCGCGACCTCGCGCTCCCGAGGAGACAAGAGCGCCTGGTCGTAGCCCTCGGTCGCGAGGAGACGCTCGACCACTCCGCGCGGGAACTCGCGCGCCAGGTGGTTCCACTCGCGCGCGTGGTCGATCAGGCGCTGCCGCAAGATGTCGCAGAAGCGCTCGAGGACGTCGCGGTCGAACGTCGACAGCTCGCCCCGCCGGCTCGTCACCACGAGCTTGCCGAGAACGCGTTTGTCGCGCACTCCCTGGATGAGCGACTCTTCGCGGAACCGCGTGATGCCGAGCTTGGCGAGGAGCGCGCGCGAGTCGCCGTGCACCATGGCCGCGGCGTGCTTCTTGATGAAATCGTCGATCGTCAGCTCGCCCGTGACGTCAGCGACGTGGGTGAGCACACCGCCCTGGATGATGCGGTACGTGAGCCGCGCGCCGTGGGCCGCGTGCTCGTCGCGCACGACCAGCAGCAGATCGTCGAACTGGACCGAACGCCTGAGCACCTGGAGCGCCGCGTCGATCCCGCGGTCCAGGACGGGGTCGACGAGCGCGTTGCCGAGCTCCCGCGCCACGAGCGACTTTTGCCGAAAGACGGAGATGAACGCGAGCTGGTTGTCGACCGTCTCGGCGAACACGTGAACCAGCGCGCGCGCCCGCTCGAGCTCGCCGTCAGAGGCGACCCGCCCGAGGCGCACGGCGATCATGCCGAAGAGCTCGCCCGCGACGTCGAGGTGCTCGGCGAAGACGGTGTAGCCATCACCCCGCACCGAGAAGTGCTCGCGCCGCTCGGTCGCCTTTGCGGCGGCGCCGACGACGGCGTCGAGGCTCGAGGGGCCGGCCGGCCACGTGAAGCTCGTCATCTCCAGGTTCTCGTCGAAGGTGCGCAGCACCACCGCTTCGAGCCCCGCCGCCTCGGCGAGGATCTCGAGCAACCGCCCGACGTAGGCCTCGAGCGGCAAACGCTCGCGGAGCGCTTCCTCGAGGACGTCGTCGACGCGCGCCGTGAGCGCGAGCTCTTGCTCGAGCAGAGCCAGGCGCCCCGAAGGCGCGTCGGACGAATCGGCGGCCGTCATTGGACGAAGTAGTCGGCGACCAAGAGGCGATCTCGCCAGATCTCGAGCACGTGGACGGCGTCGACCTCGAGCTTGTGCACCACGTGCACCTTGGGCGCCGCCGATGGGGTCTTGAGCTCGGCCTTGGTCACGGTGGCGATGAGGGTCACGACGTCGCCCTTTTGCGCGACGACATCGGGTCGCTCCGGGAGCCGTACCGCGATCGAGACCTCGCGGGTGCGCTCGCCTTTCTTGCACTCTTCGGCGTAGACCGGCTTCTTGTCCTCGATCTTCTCGATCTTGTCGGTGGCCTTGCAGACGGTGACGTCTTTTTCGGTGCGCTTTCCGTAGAGCTCGAGGACGAGCACGCCGTCCTTGGCCTCTTTCACCTGCGCGACCGTGAGCGGCGTGCCCAGCACCTCTTTGTCGACGAAGATCTGCGCGCCCTTTTCGGGCGCCTGATCTCCGTGGAGCCCGGCGATCTTGCGCTCGGCGGCGGGGAGCTTCGCTTCCAGGTCGCGCGCCTTGCGCGCCTGCTCGGTGAGCACGAGGATACGCTCGGCCGAGATCGGGGTGGCCACGAGCGCGGCAGGCACGCTCTGAGCGTCGCCCCACGCGGGGATGCCCGCGTCGATGCAGAAGAGATCGCGCTCTTCGTCGGTCGTGAAGGCGGGCCGGATGAACGCGGCGTCCTCGGCGCGCTGGTGCTGCAGCTCGTAGAGAAAGCCGCGCCCCGACTTGGAGAACCGCTCGAACACGGCGAGCTCCATCGCGTAGCGAGGGCCGACCGGATCGGTGAACCGCCGCTTCACCTCGCGCCGGTAGGTGACGAGCCGGCCGAGGCGCGCGTACACGTTCTCGAGCTTGTCGATCTCGACGAGCTCTCGACGGAGGCGCTCGGCCTCTTCGGCCCGCGCGAGGTCGGCGGCGTCGAAGTCGCGCCGGCAAGCGGTGAAGAAGGAGCGCATGATCGACGCGTGCGCGAGCGCCGCGAACGCGAGGTGCCGGTGCCCCGGATCGGGCGGGATGCGATCCCAGCCGGGGATCCACTCCGGGTCGGGGTTCTGCATGAAGCTGCGAGGGTTCTTGGCCCCCAGATCGGAGGGCTCGAAGCCCGCCTGCCGCATGAACGCGTCGGTGCAAGCCGCGAAGTGGACGGCGCAAGCCTGGGGCCGCGGTGCCGTCTGCCAGTCGTGGTACGTGCGCATGATCCGCACCGCGAGCTCGGCGTCCGTCGGCGGCGGCGGCAGCGCGGGTCTGGGCGTCTCGGCGGGTGCGCACGCCGCGCCGAGCGAGACGAGGACCGCGAGCCACACACCTCGCATCGTCAGCCGTCCTCTCCGTCGAGCGGCCGCCGATGGCTCGACGAAATCCGCACGCCGTCGCCTTTGAGGCGGTCGAGCGCGCGGCGGTCTCGCTTGGTGGGCCGGCCGCGCAGGTAGGGCGCCGAAGCGGCCGCCGCCTTGAGCGCCTCGATCTGAGCCATCCGGCGCGCCTTGCCGTCGTCCGTCTCGCGGTAGAGACGCTGAGCATCCGCGCCCTTGCCCCGCTTGTCGGAGAGCTCGACGACCTCGACTTGCCAGGTTACGCCGTCTTTCACGATTTCGATCCGCTCCCCCACCGCGACGGAGTGCCCCGCCTTCAGCCTGTCGCCGTCACCCTTCACGTGCCCGCCGTGGATCGCGTCCGAGGCTTGGCTCCGCGTCTTGTAGAAGCGGGCCGCCCACAGCCACTTGTCGAGGCGCACCCGCACCGTACCTCTCAGGACTTCATCCACGCGTCTGCCTCAGTTTCGCCCCGCCCCGGCATGGTAGCAAGCAAACGGCCTGGCCCGTAGAATCCGTCCGTGCGCTATTGCGAGCGCTGCGGCGCCGCCTTTCGCTCGACGAACGTGTGTCCAAGGGACCGGACGCCGACGCGCGCGGACATGTTCGATCCGCTCCTCGGCCGCGTGCTCGGCGACCGGTACCGCATCCTCGAACGGGTGGGCGCCGGCGCGATGGGGCAGGTCTACCGGGCAGCCCACAACCGCATCGCGTGCATCTTCGCGGTCAAGGTGCTCTACGGCGATCTCGCCTACGACGACGAGATGCTCTCGCGCTTCTTGCGAGAGGCCGAGCTCGCGAGCTGCCTCCAGAGCCGGCACATCGTGCGCGTCACCGACTTCGGCAACGAGGGCGGCGGCCTGCCCTACATGGTCATGGAGTACCTGGACGGGCCGAGCCTGCAAGACGTCATCACCCGGCAGGGGCCCCTCCAGCCCGACCGCGCGGCGACGATCGCGCAACGCATCGCGCGCGGCCTGGGGCTCGCCCATGAGCGCGGGGTCATCCACCGCGACCTCAAGCCCGAGAACGTGGCGCTCGTCACCGAGGACGACGAGCCCGACGTGGTGAAGCTCCTGGACTTCGGCGTGGCGCGCATGCGCGACGGCGACCGGCTCACCGCTTACGGGGTCGTCATCGGCACGCCGCTCTACATGTCGCCCGAGCAGGTCACGGGCCAGGAGCTCGATGCGCGGAGCGACCTCTACTCGCTCGGCGTGTGCTTGTACGAGATGCTGAGCGGCAAGGTGCCGTTCGATGGGCCGAACGTCCACGAGATCGCGCGCAAGCACGTCACCGAGCAGCCGCCGTCGCTCCGGCCCGTCCTCGACGCCGCCAAGGCTCCGCGCGCCCTCGACGACGTGGTGCAGCGCCTCCTCGCAAAGAGCCCCGCCGACCGCTACGCGACGAGCCGCGACGTGATCGACGCGATCGCCAAGGCGCTCGCCACCGGCGTGGCGCTCGTCTCCGTCCCGCCTCCCCCCTCGAGCCTCGATCGCGGCCCCGTCTCCAAGCGCACGCG
The DNA here is from genome assembly GCA_938004815.1 of uncultured Polyangiaceae bacterium. Classification (GTDB taxonomy): domain Bacteria; phylum Myxococcota_A; class Polyangia; order Polyangiales; family Polyangiaceae; genus Xiheicaenibacterium. The sequence continues at coordinate 14,970 of CALKVR010000172.1, forward strand.
CTCCGCGATCCAGCAGGCGATCATGCACGGCGCGCCGCTCTACAACAGCGGCGACCACGCCGGGTGCTACGCGCTCTACGAGCAGACCGCCGAGCAGGTGATCCAAGACGTCACCGAGCCGTGGGCGATCAAGGCTCGCCTCCAATCTGCGCTGCGCCGCGCGGCCACGCGGGCGAGCGCTACCGAGGCGGCGTGGGACATGCGGTACGGCTTCGACGATCTGCTGATGTGCGAGTGCGAGATCGACAAGGCCGACCGCCTGCGCGGAGAGCTGTCGATCTACCGAGCGATCGCGAGCCGGCGCGAAGGCGACGGCGCGTTCGACCTGGTGGGTGACTACGCCCTCGCGCTCGCACGAGAGCTCGCGGCTCACCTGCGCGTCACGCCGGGCCGCGCCGAGGTGGCCGCCACCCTCGACGCCGCCGCCGAGCAGGCGGAGGCCGCAGGCGGGGCCAGCGCGGCGCTCCCGATCCTGGGCTCGCTCCTCGCCCAGCTCGCGAGCGGCGAGGCGCTCTCGACGCCCGACACCGCGTCGCTCCGACCCTCGCTCCCGGCCGTCTCGGTGCCGCGCGCCTCGGCCGTCGGTGACGACGCCCGCGAGCGCATCATGCGCGCCATCCGGATCGGCGCCCCGGCTTACAACGAGGGTCGGCCCGAGGTCTGCGCCCGCGTCTACCGCGACGCCGCCAAAGAGCTCCTCGAGATCACGCGCAATGACGCCCGCGCCGAGGCCGTCACCCGGTACCTGGAGAAGGCGCTCCGCGACGCGGCCGGCCGCGCGCCGACCGAGGCCGCCTGGACGCTACGTCACGCGTTCGACGCCATCCTCGCGTCGGGCTGAGCGTCGCGCTAGAGAGGCCCGCGATGGAGATCGAGGTCCGAGAGCTTCGCCCGGGCGAGAACACCGACGATTTTCTGCGCGCGGCGCGCGTGGTGTTCGCGGACGACCCCGCGTGGGTGCCGCCGCTCGACTTCGAGATCAAGGGCCGGCTCAACCCGAAAAAGAACCCGCTTTTTCTCCGCGCCGACGTGACCCTGTTCTGCGCCTACAAGAGCGGAGAGCTCGTCGGGCGCTGCTCGGCGACCGTCGACCGCGAGCACCTGAAGCTCTGGAAAGACGACACCGGCTTCTTCGGCTTCGTCGACACCATCGACGACCAGGCCGTCGCCACCGCCCTCCTCGAGCGCGCCGAAAAGTGGCTGCGCGACAGGGGCATGAAGCGTGCGATCGGCCCCATGTCGCTCTACGCCAACGACGAGATCGGATGTCTCATCGAGGGCTTCGAGCACCCGCCCGTCATCATGATGGGCCACTCGCGCAAGTACCAGGCGGGCCTCATCGAGGGCGCGGGCTACACCAAAGAAAAAGACCTCTGGTGCTGGCACTACCACAAGGACACGCCGTTCAACGAGCGCACCACCAAGGCGTGGCAGGGCATCCACGCCCTGCCCGAGATCAAGCTCCGCAGCGTCGACATGAAAAACTTCGATCGCGACGTGCGGACGATCATCGACATCTACAACGACGCGTGGGCGGGAAAGTGGGGCTTCGTCCCCGCGACCGAGCCCGAGGTCGAGAAGATGGTCGACGAGCTCAAGCTCGTCCTCGACCCCGACATCGCCTTCATGGCCGAGCTCAACGGCGTGCCCGTCGGCATGTGCATCATGGTCCCCAACCTCAACGAGGCGATCCGCGATCTCGACGGCAAGCTCTTCCCCATCGGCTGGGCCAAGCTCCTCTACCGAACCAAGATCAAGGTCCCCAAGTCGACGCGCCTCATCCTCCTCGGCATCCGCGGCGAGGCGCGCAAGAACATCAAGAAGTACGGCGGGCTCGCGTCGGCGATGTACATGGAGGTCGCCAAGCGCGCCGTGCCCAAGGGCTACGAGTGGAGCGAGCTCTCGTGGACACGCGAGGACGACGCGCCCATCAACCTCGGCATCCGCTCGATGGGGGCCAAGGTCTACAAGAAGTACCGCGTCTTCAAGAAGGACCTCTGACGGGCCCCGAGAACCCGACGCGTCTCTCGACCATTCGCCTCAGGTCGTTGGAATCACGCGACTATTCCCGTTCGAGAACCCGGATAGGGAAACGGTGGGCTTAAAGGTAGAAAGGTAGTCAACGGGCGCACCCAATCGCCCCTAACCCCTACCCACGAGAGGCTCCCATGAACGCAGGAACGAAGGCACTTGTTGCGGGCGCGACGGCTGGGCTGCTGTTGAGCTTCGACTCGTTCGCGAACCTCGCCGCGCTCACCGCGATCGAGGACATCGGCATCTCGCTCCGCGCCGCGTCCGCGGCCGGCGGTCTGCTCGCGGCGGCGGTGGCGATCGGGTTGAGCCGCCTGGAGATTCCGCTCGCGCCGTCGAAGAAGAACGGCCTCATCTTGGCCGGAGCGCTGTTCGTGCTCTCGGTGAGCGGGCTGCCGGCGATGGGGCTCTTGCTCCCCGTGATCGTCGGCTACGGTCTCGGCGTCTACTGCGCGACGCTGCTGCCCGAGGACGCCACGATGGGTCGCCGCCTCGGCGTCGCCTTCGGAACGCTCGGCGCCTTCTTCGCCGCCTCCGGCGTCACCGGGCTCGGCTTCGGCGTGGTCCTCGGCGACGCTACCGGCATCGCGGGCCGCGCCCTCATCCTCACGCTCGTCTCGCTCGTCGTCATGAACATCGTGCTCAAGGTCGCCCTCAAGCACCAGGCGCGCGCCGTCACGACGCCCCAGGCGCTGCCGCAGCAGCCCCAGGCGCAGCAGCCCCCGACGCAGTACTTCCGCGCAGCGTGACCTGCCTCGCGCGCTCTGGCTCCGGGACGTGGATTCGAACCACGATTCGAGGATTCAAAGTCCTCTGTCCTGCCATTGAACGATCCCGGAAACTGCCGCGCACCCTAGCCGGTTTCGGGCTCGAGTTCCAAGGGGCTACCGGCCACGGGACGGGCGCGCCGCGCGCCTTCTGACCGACCGTGGCCTGGTCAGCGGGACGAGACGCGGCTCCGGCGCTTCTGGCCCTTCTTCGAGGGGGCGACCGGCTTCTTGGGCGGCTTCGGCGCCGGGACGATTTTGGTCATGGTGCCCTCGACGCGAGCCTGAGCTTGGGGGCCGTGCGCCAGGAGGTCGGAGGCGCGCTGCGCGGCGACGGCGGCGCGCGCGTCGAGGCCCGCGCGGCTGACCGAGGCGGCGTCCGTCCCGACCGCAGGCGCGGTGAACGCCACCGCGACGATCGCGGCTGCGGCCGCGAGCCACATACGCGGTCGCTTCCTCGGGCGCGACGGGAGCACGGTCGCGCGCTCGGCGTCGAGCTCGATGTTCGACTCCCGCGGCGGGAGCACCACCGCCTGCGGCAGCTCGCTCGACGGTGACTCTTGATCGCGCACCTCGACGGAGGCGGCTTCGAACGCGTCTTTCATCGCGACCTGGCGCGCGGCCGCTTCGATCTGGGAAAGCTCGTCGGGCGAGAAGAACATCTCGGGCAGGCTCGGGCGGAGGCGCGGCGGCGCGTTCGCCTTCAGGTCCTCGTCGCTCTCGAGGCCGAAGCCGGGCGGCGACGTGATGTAGTTCACCGTGATGCGGGGCGCGTCGTCGTCGTCGGGCTTTACCGGCACCTCGTGGAGCGACACGCGCAGCGCGCACGCGAGCTCGGGCACCTCGATGGCGGGCGTCCAGCACTCGCGGCCGACGCGCCACACCGACACGCCGTGCGAGAGCTCGCCGGTCGAGAGCGCGCGCCACAGATCGAACGTGCTCATCGCGCGCACGTCGCTGTCACCGACATCGACGGCCCACGTCAAGCGCGGCTTGTCGAGCGGGATGCTGGGACGATCCTCGTCCACATCGCGCTTCGGCTCTCCGCTCTCGGGGACCGTCGGCAAAGAGCCGCGGCTCGCCCGGACGTTTTCGACGTCTTGCATCCAGATGCCCTCCGCTGCGTCAGTGGACAGCAGCTACACCCGGGCTCTATCGGAGGCGCGGCGGTCGGGCCAACTCTTGGACCGCCGATCGGTGGCAGGGTGTGGCATACCGGGGGTCAGCCACGAGCAGATCTCTGCTAAAGCCGGGGTGTGAAGCTCGATCGCTGCTCGCTTTCCCCCCTCGCCCTCGGGCTCTCGGCGACCCTCACCCTCGCCTGCTCGGCCCCCACGCAGGAGCCCGCCGGCGTGCCGCCCCCGGGGGCGCCGGCCGATGCGCCCCCGCCCGTGGCGGTCGGCACCGGCGATCCGGCCGCATCGGCGACCCCCTCGGCCTCGGCGTCGGCCGACCCCGCGGGCAAGCCCCCCGAGGGGCCGACGTCTTGCCCCGAGGGCATGGCCCTCGTCGACGGAGAGTACTGCCCCGAGGTCGAGCACGACTGCTTGGTCGAGTGGTACGCCGAGCAGAACAAGAAGCGCGTGTGCGAGACGTTCGCCGAGACCGCCGTCTGCAAGGGGACCAAGGTCAAGAAGCGCTACTGCATCGACAAGTACGAGTGGCCCAATCAAAAGGGCGTGCGGCCCGAGGTGATGAACCGCTTCCACCAAGCCCAGGTCAAGTGCGCGGCGGTCGGCAAGCGCATGTGCACCGAGAGCGAGTGGAACATGGCCTGCGAGGGCCCCAAGATGAAGCCGTTCCCCTACGGGTGGAAACGCGATCCGCTCATCTGCAACGGCGACCACCTCTGGGACGGCCCCAACATGAAAAAGGTGGGCAAGCGCGACGCCGACGAGCTCGCGCGCCTCTGGCGCGGCATGCCGTCCGGCACGCAAGACAAGTGCGTCAGCGACTACGGGGTCTTCGACATGCCGGCGAACGCCGACGAGGTCGTCGCCAGCGAGCAGAACCCGAACGGCCGACGCGGCGAGTTCGACAGCGTGCACACCGGCGGGCCCTGGTACAGCGGCGTGCGCAACCAGTGCCGGCCCAAGGTCTACACGCACGGTGAAGACTTCTACTACTACTTCCTCAGCTTTCGCTGCTGCGCCGAGCCCGACGGCAAGCCCACCGAGCCGCGCACGCCACGCCAGATCAAGCAGGGCTGGTCGATGGCCAAGGTCGAGAACAGCGCGCAGTTCACGGTCGAGGAGATGAAAGAGAAGCTCGCGCTCAAGGCCGACAAGAAGTGCACGTGCAAGGACACCGACATCCTCTGCAAGACGATGTGCGGGACGTTGCTCGGCCCCGGCGCCAAAGACGCGACCAAGGACACGCCCCGCGCGCGCTACGCCGGAAAGAAGACGAAGGGCAGCTTCAAGGACTGAGGCATGCAGCTGCCCGACATCGAGTCGCTCCGCTGCTTCGCAGCCGCCGCGCACCACCGGAACTTCCGGAAAGCCGCGCGCGAGGTCGCGCTCTCGCCGGCCGCATTCAGCGATCGCATCAAGCGCCTCGAAGAGCTGCTCGGCGTGCGGCTCTTCCAACGGACAACGCGCACGTGCCACCTCACGCCGGATGGCGAGCGCGCCCTCGTCCATGCGCGCGAGGCGCTCGACGCGACACGCCGCTGCGCGGTCGCCGCGAGCCGCGAGCCGGTGCCCTTCGATCTCGTCGTCGGCACGCGCTTCGAGCTCGGTCTGTCGTGGCTCGTCCCCGCGCTCGATGCGCTGTCGAGGTCGCAGGCCGAGCGGCGCCTCCACCTCTACTTTGGCGACACCGACGCTCTGCTCGTCGCGCTCGAGCGTGGCCTCTGCGATGCGCTCGTCACGAGCGCGCGTCTCTCGCACGCGGGCACCGAGACGGCGAGCCTGCACGAGGAGCGCTACGTCTTCGTCGCTGCACCGTCGCTCCTCGACGAGCGCCCCATCAAGTCTCACAAGGACGCGGCCGGCCACGTGCTCCTCGATCTGCACGCAGACCTGCCGCTGTTTCGGTACTTCCTCGACGGGCGGCCGCCGCGTGAATCGTGGCGCTTCGCGCACGTGCAGCGCCTCGGGACGATCGCGGCGGTCGCCGCGCAGGCGCGCCGCGGCGATGGCGTCGGGGTATTACCGCGCTACTTCGTCGCGAAAGACCTGGCGAAGCGCACGCTGATCGAGCCGTTCCCGAAGGCGAAGCTCTCGGTCGACTACTTTCGTCTGGTCTGGCGCACCGGCCACCCTCGCAGCGACGACCTGGTCAAGCTCGCAGCCGAGCTTCGAGACATGCCGCTGAAATGAGGCAGGCAACATGACGCGAGACGAGCGACCGGTTCGTGACTTATCGTTTCGCGCATGACCAGGTTCCGAACGTTCGGGGTGCTCTCGCTCGTCGCCGTTCTCTCGCTCGCGTGCGGGCCCAGCCGCACCGCCGCCGAGGCCAAAGCCGACCTCTCCGCCGACGACTCCGAGGTGCGCCTCAAGGCGGCACGCGACATCGAGACCGAGGGCAAGAACGCCGGCTCGCTCCCTGCCGACGTCGTCGACAAGCTGCTCGAGATGGCCAAGTCCGAGGGCGACCCCAAGGTCAAGGCGTCGTGCATCATCGCCCTCGGCTATATCGGTGAAGAGCGCGCCAAGCCGATCATCGAGGAGTACCTCCAGACGAGCGATCCCGATCAGCAGCGCTGGGCGGGGCGCGCGTGGTCCTGGTACCTGATCCGCACCGGCAAGTACCCCGAGGGTCACAAGTTCCCGCCGAAGTTCCCCTACGGCACAGAGGGTTACCCGGACCCCGCAAAGAAGTAGGCGCCTTGCACGCGGGTCCGCCGCTCGTCGCCATCGTGATCGCGCTCGGCGGTTGCGCGTCCGTCGACCCCGGCGGGCTCCACGCAGACCGTTCCGTGGAGACCGCGGCGCCGACCCCGACCGGCGCCGTGACCTCGGCCGTAGCACCCAAGGTGACGGCGGCTCCGAACGTTGCGGCGAGCGCGAGCGCGAGCGCGAGCGGGGCGCCCGCGACAGCCGCGCCGATCGATCGAGAAAAGGAGCTCGCTCGCGTGATCCGTTGCGCGACCGCCGCGAGCGAGACCCTCGGCTGGATCGGCAACGGCGCGCACTGGGGCCAGTTCATGACGACGGCGATGCAGCACGGCGGCATGCCCTCCGAGTGCGCCGACTTCGCCGACGAGAACGAGCCGCAGCTGAAGATCGCGGGCGAGAGCGTCCTTTGGCGCCAAGAAGAAGCGAAGCTGCCCATCGGCAAGTCGGTGAAGGTGCCGATGCGCTTCTGGATGGGGCCCGACGAGACCGCCGGCCTCGTCGTGAAGGCCAACCTCGCGCATCAGTGGCACTGCTTTTCGTGGGTGCACTTCGAGGCGCACGGCGACGCGTGCTACCCGACGCGCGCGGCGTGTGTGGCCGGGTCCAAGCAGCACCACAACGTCATCCCGTGCGACGTCATCGTCGGCTCCGCGTGGTGCAAGCGCGGAACCGACGACTGCTTCGTGGGTCCGTGGTCGTGCCAGCGGAGAGCAGGCGTTCCGGCGGTGGGCCCCGAGGGCAGTTGCGAAAAGAAACCCTAGCGAGCTCGTGTCGCGTAGGCGCGCTCAGCGTTTCGTCAGCCTCATCACCGCCCGCTCCGGCGTCGCCTCGATCCAGTAGATCGCGACCTCGTCGGCCGCGATCGCGGTCGGCCCGACCAAGCCGTCTGCGATCGGTAACGTGCCGGTCGCGCGCGTACGACCGATGGCGACGATCGAGCCGTCGGCCGCGCCGCTCCCGGTCACCGTGACATAGAGGAGCTCGTCGTCGACGGCGAGGTCGCGCGGACCATCGAGGGAGACCAAGAAGAGCCGACCTCCACCGCTCGGGTTTTCGCGCGAGACGGTGCCCGCTTCGACATCGGCGACCCACACACCCTCCGGCATCACGAGGAGCGACGCGGGGCGGATCATGCCGCTCATCAGGGTTTCGGGCGCGCTGTCTCCGTCCAGGTACAGGCGCTGAAGGTGGCCAGGCGTATGACCGCCCACCCAATACAAGCGAGACCAGTCCTTGGCCGCCGGCTGAACGGCCAGATCGGCGGCGAGCGGCGCCGGGTCCACCAGCACCTCGGTGGGGCCGCCGTCGGCGCCGACGGAGCCGATCACGCCCGAGGGCGCGTTCGAAGAGAAGAAGACGCTGTACCCATCGGTGGTGATCGCATGGGCCCCGCCCGGCACGGAGGATAGGAGGACAGACGTGTCATTGTCTTTGTCCGAGCGCCAGACCCCGGTCTCGGCCCCCCACGCGAGCCACGAGCCCATGACGACGAGGCTGTGCGCCGGCCCGCCGCCGCCCGTGATCGTCTCGACCGGCCCGCCTGACTTCGAAACGCGACGAACCAGACCGTCGTCGCGCGACGTCACGTAGACGTGGGTCTCGTCGAGCGCGAGATCGCTCGCCTCGAAGCCGACCGCGATCGGGCACGGGTCCGAGTCGCACACGGGCGCGCCGCCCGCTCCCGAGCTCGAGCTCGAGCTCGCTGCGCCGTTCGCCGCCACGTTGCTGACCGCGGTCGCAGCCGGCGGTCCGCCGCCCTCGCCACCGTCGTCGTCGTCGTCGGGGATGACGAGCACCTCGCTGCAGCCGAAGTGCAAGAGGAGGGTCACGAAGAGGGTCGGACGGACCGCCATCCCCGATGCGTAGCGTCGCGCGCATCGATCGGCCACCCGCGACTTTGCGATGGGATTGTTCGGCTTTACCGGACGCCTCACGAGTGCGCTATAGAGCCGGCCATGTCTCCGCGATCTGGTTGGCTCCTCGCCGCTCTGTCGTTCGGTGCCCTCGCGTGCTCGCCGGCCCGCGGCGGCGTCACCACCGCCGATCGCGAGCCCGCTCTCACCACGAATCCCGAGCCCGCACAGCCGACCACGACGGTCGCGGTGCCGGAGCCGCCGGTCAAGGCGTGCACCAAGATGGGGTGCATGAGCACGCTCGGCGTCGTGGTCCAAGACAAGCCCGGACAAAAGGGCGCCTACGTGATCGAGGTCGAGGCGGGCGATCAGAAGGGTCGCTGTGAGGCGAGGCTGCCGGCCCCGCGCTGCGGCGAGCCGTGGACGCGGTGCGAGGGCACGCTGCCCCTCATGGCCAAAGAGGGTGAGATCTGCAAGAAGCCGCCGGCCGAGCACACGCTCCCCCCGCTCACGATCGGCGCGGCGCCCGAGAAGGTCATCGTCCGCGTCCTCCGCGACAAGAAGCAGGTACACGAAGAGACGGTCGCGCCGCCCTACGACGCGCTCCAGCCGAACGGCCCCGGGTGCGAGCCGACCTGCAAGCAGGCCGAGATCGGCGTCGCGGTGGGCGGCGCGCCGCCCGTGCGCGTGAAGACCGACGCCGAGGCGGTGGCAGCTGCCACCAAGTGCGCGCGGGATCGCAAGACGAAGGGCGTGTGGAAGAGCGATCTCGTCTACGAGAGCCCCACCGTCACCAAGGTCGGCGACAAGTGGCTCGTCACGTTCAACGAGCAGACGCCCAAGGGCAAGCCGCAAGGCGCCGCGCTGTTCGTCACCGCCGCGGGCGGCTGCGCGTACGCGCCGCAAGAGTAGCGCTGGCATGTGACCTGCATCGCTCGCGGGCGTGGATCCGCAGCGCGCGCCCGTCGCCGTCCTCGGTGCAGGAAACTGGGGAACGGTCGTCGCCGACCGCGTAGCGAGAAACGGCCGCGAGGTGCGGCTCTGGACCCGCAGCGCGGCCGCGCGCGACGAAATCAACCTGGATCGCCAGAACGCACGCGCCGTTCCCGGGCTTCGGCTCCATCCGCGCGTGCGCGCCGTCACCGATCCGCGCGACGCCCTCGAGCCTGCGGCGCTCGTATTCGTCATGGTGCCCGCGCAAGCCATGCGCGACGTGTGCAAAACCGTCGGCGACCACCTTCGGCCCTACCACTTCGTCGTGCACGGCACGAAGGGCCTCGAGATCGGCACCCGCGCGCGGATGAGTGAGATCATCCACGACGAGACGTGCGTCAGGCAGCTCGGGATGCTCTCCGGCCCCAACATCGCCGCCGAGATCGCGCGAGGCGAGCCGGCCGGGACGGTCGTCGTCAGCCACTACCCGGCGGTGATCGACGCGGCCAAGGCCGCGCTCGCGTGCGACTCGCTCATGGTCTTCTACGGGGAGGATCTCATCGGGGCCGAGATCGCCAGCGCGCTCAAGAACGTGATCGCGCTCGCGGCCGGCATGGCGGCCGAGATGGGCTTCGGCGAGAACGCCAAGGCGTTCCTCGTGACCCGGGGCCTCGCCGAGACGACGCGGGTCGCCGTCACGCTCGGCGCCCAACCCGCCACGTTCTCGGGCCTCGCCACCCTCGGCGATCTCGTCGTCACCTGCGCGAGCGAGCACTCGCGCAACCATCGGATCGGTCGCGCCCTCGCACGCGGGACGCCGCTGGCCCAAGCGCTCGAAGAGCTCGGCATGGTGGCCGAGGGCGTCTCCACCAGCATCGTCGCCCACGACCTCGCGCGAGACATCGGCGTCGAGGCGCCGCTCATCGAAGCCGTCTACCGCATCGTCCACGAAGGCCTCGCCCCGAAAGACGCGCTCACCGAGCTCATGCGAACACCGTCGGGCCGCGACGTCGCGTTGTTCAGCTCGGCGAGCTGAGCTCGGTTGTAAGCTGGTCCGCGGTGGACCCCTACCGGAAGCAGGAGATCAGCGGCGCGCCATTCTCGCTGCTTCGTGACGAGAGCACGATCGGCTCCTCGTGCGCGATCGTCCGGGTGCCGTGCGACGGCGCCGCGTTCGTCGCCGCCCTCCTCGGCGCGTGGCCCGAGCTCGAGGTCATCGAAGATCGATCGGGCGCCGATATCGAGGCCCTCCGTCGCGCCTTCGTCGAAGCCCCCGTCACTGGCCTCGTCCTCACCGTCGTCGGCCTCGTCGCGTGGCGCGGCGAGACCCTCTGCATCGACCCGAGCCGCAGCTGGTGGAGCGAGACCGCCACCATGGCTCGCCTCAGCGCCCCCCTCGGTCGCGTCGTCTGCGCCATCGTCGACGTCCCGTTCGCCGCCTTCGGCGTCCGCTGGTTCGAGCGCGGCGCTGCCCTCCGCAAGGTCCTCGTCGCCAACGGCCACCTCGAGCTCGACGGCCCCACCGTCCAAGACGAAGTCGGCTTCGACATCGGCAAGCTCGACGCCCCGACCGCGCGCGCCGTCGCCCGCCTCCCCGACGAGCTCGCGCTCGAGCACATCGAGCCCGTGCGCGTGATCACCCTGCGTGACCACGCGGCCGAGTCGCTGCTCGGCGCGGCGTCGAGCAGGTAGAACCGGCGCCGAACCCTCGCCTCACGCGCGCGTGACTTCCAGATACGCGACGTTGCTCTCGCGGTCAGTGAAGGTCCGCAGGTCCCCGATCGCGCGACCGTCGAGCCGAACGGCAAGCGCCGCGAGCGCCTGCTCGTGGCGCAAGTTCAGCCGCCAGTCCATGAAGCACGCCATGTAGGCCCGCCCGTGGTGTCCGGGAACGAAGTTCGCCACCAGCAACCGCCCGCCCGATCGAAGCGCCCGGAAGAGCCGCTCGATCAGCAGCGAGGCGAACGTGTCGTCGAGGTAGTCGAGAAGCCCGGCCGCATACGCCAGGTCGACGCCGTCGAACGTGCTGCGGCCCTTCAAGAGCCCGCCCACCGACTCGCGCACCGGTTCGATGGACGTTCCGCGCAGAGAGCGCGCGACGACCGCGAGGCTCTCGACATCCTGGTCGATCGCGATCAGGCGTCTCAGGCGTCCGTCCGTCACCGCTGGCGAGCAGGTCGCCTCGCGAAGGTGCCCGCAGGCGACCGCGACCACGGTAGCGGCTTCAGCCTCGGCGGCGGCTTGGTCGATCGCTTCCGCAAGCAAGCCGCGTCGATACCGTACGCTCCGGGCCGCCGAGCAGCCCGTGGTTGCGCGAAATACGGCGGCGCCGACATCCGTGGTCCCTGCGGGAGGGCGCCCGTCATAGATGAAATCGAGCATCACCGCGTCGCCCGCGTAGCCGCGCGGCTTGCGGTACGCCCTCGCGGTGTAGGGGTCCTGCTGCAGTACCGCGTGTATCTGGTGTGCGCGACAAGCCGCGATCAACTCCGGCTCCAGCCCGGGCAGCTCGCGCATGACCGTATCGAGCGAGACGATGAGCTCGCTGACAGCATCGAAGCCGTCGCCAGCAAGGACGCGCTCGAGCGTTGCGTCCAGAGCGCGGTCCAATCGACCGCGAACGCGCGCGGTCGAGCTCGTCGTGATGGTGATGCAGTTGGTCTGAGTCATGAGAGTCCCCTTCCGTGTGTGTCGCTCAGCAACCGTCGTGCCCGGCGCACCTCCGAGTCGCTCCCGGGGTCATGCCGCGGCATCGCAGCCGCCGCCGCGCCCGCATGGAGCGGCCTTGCGCATTCCTTGAGCGAACGCTGCGCGATTCGCGCACCGCCTGAGACATGTCTCGGACGGGCAGCGTCTGGTGCTCGACCACGCCATCCCGATTCGGCTCGGAGGCGCGCTCGATCCGACGCGCGCGGGTGAGTCAAAAGAAATAGCGCGACCTGAGGCGCTGACCCTCGTCGGTACGGTATCGCAGCGAATTTTCGCTCAAGGAGCCCGTACCATGCGCTACGTCAAATTCTCGATCCTCGGCATCAGCCTGCTCTCGGCCGTTCTCTCCCTCTCCTACGGGGCCCTCGGCTTCGGGGGGCAAGGGATCTTCCTCCTGGTGTCCTGCCTGACCCCGGCGCTCCTCTGCGCCTTCGGCACCTTCGTCAAGCCGAGCATGCCTCGGTGGGCGGGCGCTCTCAGCATCCTCGCCTTCCTCATCGTCGGCATGAAGACCTCGGGCGGCAGCTCGGATCTTCAGAACGTCATGCTGCTCGCGTTCGTCGGGCTCATCCTGAGCATCGTGATCACCATCCGTCCCGATCGCGTCGCGGCCGCTGGTGTTGCCAGGGTTGCTTGAGCGTCAGTCGGGTGGGGGGAGACGACGCGGAGGCAAGGGCGGTGAACCCGCGTGAGAGCCCGCACATCCAGCGGTGCAGGCATCGCGTCCCGAGGGTCATGGGCGTCGAGCAGCCGACACGCGGCAAAATGGCGGGCCGCCATCGAAACCGACCGCCACGGCGTACGGCTCCTGCTGCGCATCCCGCCAGATCCGCACCCACGTACCGGCATCGTCGGAGGTGCACGCACCATCGAGCGGCTCTTCGCACACCATGAAGTTGTCGGCGCAGTAGCCGATGTCACTCCCGGTACCCAACGCTAGCGACTGGGTCTCGCCCCCGACCTCGACCGTCGCAGCAAGCTCGGTACGTGCCGTGGGATCGTACGTCAGGGTCAAGGTGCGGGCCACGCCGTCACCGTTGAGACCGATGGGATCGACGTAAGTCCCCGCGACCGACGCCACGAGCGTCGGATCCCCCACACAACTCGTTTCGAAGAAATCAACACCGCTCAACGTCGGGTCGAAGAGCGGGGGGAGGCCGAGGATGAGGTCACTTGGGCTCCCGTAAACCGCATTCAGGACCACCACGATCGCGAGTCGCCGCTCTTTGAAGAACCAGAAGCCGGTCGAGAAGCCGAAACCGGATTGGAACCCGTAGAGGATATCGTCGTTGATCGCTTCCACGCGCCACCCGTCGAGCCCGAAGGCAGCGTAATCCGTGGTCCAGAAGTGCGGCCCTTGCGGCGCGAGCATCCCGTCGGGAGCTGTCAGCGCGGTCTGAAGAATGTCGCCGGGGCCACCCGTGAGGTACCCGAACAACTTCGCCAAATCGAGTGGGCTCCCGTAGTAACCGATCGACGGATCGTCGGCGGCACACTCGGTCGGCGGCGTCGAGTCGACGAACAGGTTGTCGTGCCCGAACGAAAAGTCCCCTGACGCGAACGCCGACTCGCCGTACCCCCCCGCCATCGCGAGGGGGTCGAGCACCCGAGCTCGCGCGGCGTCTTCGTAGGGGATGCCGTCCGCGCGCTCGAGCGCGAGGCCGGCGATCTGCGCGTTGGACCGGTGATACATGTGATACATCGCGCCGGGCGGCGAGTAGAGAAGCGGTACCTCGGCGTTCTGAACCGAGTCTTCGAGCGAGACGCACGGGCCGGGCGACCACCACTGATCGACGAGGGCGCGGTAGCCGCTCGTGCGATTCAGGAGGTTGCGGAGCGTGATGTCGCTCGCAGCACCATGTTCGCTGGGCTCGACCCACACACTGTCTACCGCCGTTGTGATCGGGGCATCGAGGTCGAGCTTGCCCTCCTCGACCGCGTCGAGGACGCCGATGGTCGAGATGAGCCCACTCATGACGCCCGCGTTGAACAGGGTGTCGGGCGTGATGGGATCGCAGCTCGCGCCACGCTTTGAGCCAGCAACGCCCAACCCTGCCAGCTGGCCGCCCTCGACGACCACGAACGCGCCCCCGGGCACGCCTTGCGACTCCAGCGTGTACTTCAGGATAGCCATCCCCACTTTGATGCGCGGGTCGTCGCTTTGCGTTCCCGAGCAATCCGCTCCGCCTCCAGCTCCCTGACCACCGAGCCCATCCCCTCCCGCCCCCCCCGTGTC
>CALKVR010000173.1 GCA_938004815.1 uncultured Polyangiaceae bacterium
GCTCGGGATTGCTCAACGGGAGACGCGCGCGCGTGAGGAGCGAGCTCTTGTCGGGTGAGCCGGCGACGAGCGCGGCGCCCTCTTTGCCGCCCGCGAGGATCGCGTCGAGCGAGTCGAGGCGGAGCTTGCCCTTTTGTTTGGCGTCACCGTGGCACTTCACGCATTTGGCGGTGAGGATCGGCGCGACCCGATCGGCGTAGACGAGCCCGGGGCCGGTCGCCGGCGGCGGATCGGTGCTGCTGCCCTGGACGCCCCCGTTGCCGCTCGGGTCGGCCGATGGATCGGCGGAGGGCTGGGCTGACGGGTCGGTGCTCGGTGCGGCCGTGGCGGCGGGCGTCGTGGAGACCGACGGCGCGGGCGCGCTCGAGAGCGCTCGCTCCAGGACGACGCGCGCGCCGTCCGGCGCGACCGCGTCGCGCACCCGCATCGTGTCGCTGGCGCCGCGATCGATCCACCAGGCGACGAGCGCGATCTCTTCGGCGCTCGGGCCGTCCTTCCCCTCGGGGGGCATGCGCTCGTCGTCGGTGATGGGCAGGCGCATGCGCGAAACGAGCGAGCTCTTGTCGCCTGCTCCCGGTATCATGACAGGACCGTTATCGCCCCCCTTCTGGATCGCCTCCAGGCTGTCGAGGCGCAGGCCCGCCTTCACTTGCTCGGCCCCGTGGCACTCGACGCAGCGCTGCCTCAGGACGGGCAGGACGACGTCGTTCCACACGAGCGGCTCGGGGCTGGCTCGGACGGGGCCCTCGTCGCCGGCCGTCTCGGGCGGCGCTTCGCCCAGCCACCGACGGACAGGCTCTGGCGCGTACTTGGTCAAGTAGCCTTCGCCGCGCGTGATGCTGCCGCCGAAGTGTGCGCCCACCGTGAGCGCGCCCATCGTCACGGCCAGGACCGCGCGGTAGGCGAGGCGCCAGGGCCCGGTGGGCCAGCGCTCGTGCGCCGTCCAGATGACGAGCGCCGCTGCGGCGGCCACGATCGCGACCAGGGTGAGTCGGCGGTGCCAGGTTACGAGGTTCGTGGGAAAGCCCCCGCCGCCCGCGAGGAGGTGCCCGAGGATGAAGGACGCCACCGCCATCGCGACGACGAGCGGCAGCGCGAGGCTCGTCGCCTTGTCGGACCGTTCGCGCAGCGAGGGGACGAGGCTCGCGGCCTCGGCGAAGCTGATGAGCACGAGCATGCCGATCGGCAGGTGCACGATGAGCGGGTGAAAGCGGCCGAAAAAGAGCGAAGCGCCGCCTGACGCCCGGCCCGCGAGCAGCCCGTCTGCACCGATAGCGAGGAGCGCGCCGACGACGCCGGCCACGACGGTGGGGGACTGCCAGAACGGGCGGTGCCCCGCCGGATCGACCTTCACGCGGACTCGACGCTCCGGCACGCAGCATAGCCTGCGCCGACCCGGCGCGCATGCCGCGCGGGGCGCCGGCGGTCAGAGGGTCCGCGCGCAGCGCAGGCCCACGTTCATGCCCTGAACCGTCGCGGGCAGCGCGCTCTTGTGGGCGGCGCGGTTCTCGCCCGGGATGCAGTTGTACGAGCCGCCGCGCATGACCCGAACGCCGTCGGGGCTAGGGGTTACCGGGTCGACCGCGTCGCCCAGGACGTCGACGTAGCCGTCGTGCGTCCACTCCCAGACGTTGCCGGACATGTCGAAGAGGCCCCACGCGTTGGGCGCCTTTTCTCCGACGGGGTGTGTCGACTGCGCGGCGTTGTAGAGAAACCACGCGATCGCGTCGAGGGTCGGATCGAGCGAGCCGCAAATCGTCAGATCGCCGGCGTAGACCGGGGTCGACGTACCGGCGCGGTAGGCGTACTCCCACTCGGCCTCGGTCGGCAGCCGGTAGCCCCAGCACGCGTAGGGGTCGCCGAGCGGCTCGCACGTCGCGTCGTCGCCGCTGCCGGTGCAGGCATAGCAGGGGGGCATCTCGGCGTACGCGCTCATGGCGTTGCAGGCGGCCGCCGCGGCGTGCCAGCTCATCGTGTCGACGGGGCAATCGAGCCCGCACGCGAGGAGGTTCGATGGGTTCGTCCCGGTGAGGGCGAGGTGCTCGGCCTGCGTCATCTCGGTCGCGGTGATCTCGAAGGCCCTCGTGAGCGTCACCCCGTGGACGTGCTGGTTGTCGGACGTGAAGCAGCTCTCGCTCGCGGGCGCGCCCATCGTGAACGTGCCCGCGTCGATCGCGACCCAGGTGCCGGGAGGGATCCGCGCTGGCGTCGGCTTGGGGCCAGCGGTCTCGCCGCCTGCGCCCGTCGTCGATCCGCTGCCGTTCGAGTCGGCGCCAGCGGCGCTCGACGCGGGCGAGCCAGCGCCCGCCCCCGAGGTGTCGTCGGCCGCCGGGCCGCTCCCCGTCTCGCTCTCTTCTGCCCCGCCGCAGCCGGTCAGGGCGACGATCAGTCCGAACGCGATGCGCTTCATGCGTCGTCTCCTCGAGGACGAGCCTAGGCCCGCGGTGGGCGGCTTCCGCCTGTCAGCTCCTTACTTGTCCTTTCGGCTCGGCGGCGCCGGCGCTGGAGCGCGGATGGAAGATTCATGGGCGATTCATGGGAAACACGCTATCTTGGCGGGGTGGTGAGGAGCGAGACGCCGGTCTTCGGGCGGATCCCGCGCGGGGCGACCCACTGGAGCATTCGCAAGCGGGGCGACTACGCGTGGGAGTGGTGCACGTTCGCGGGGGGCGATGGCGTCGCCCAGCAAGAGTTCGGGATCGGCGATCTCTCGGTCGCGCTGATCCGCAAGCGGTGGGGCGAGGGGACATACCGCGTGATGTTCGTCTCTCACGCATCGGGCACGCGCCAGGTCTTCGGCAACGGCAAGGTGTTCGAGCTCGTCGGCTCGCACCAAACCGGCACGCCCAAGCCCACCGGCCGCGTCAGCCCGGGCGCGGTCCAGCCGCCGCACCCCGAGCGCACGGCCGACCACGTCGACATGGTTCGCGCGCTGCTCCTCGCCGCCGAGGGCCAGAGCGGTCCGAGAGAGCTGTTCGAGGCGCTCGCGGTCCCGACCGGTATCGGCCTCTCGAGCCTGTTCGCCTTTCAGGAGCGCGCGAGCGAGCGCCTCGAGGCGATCGAGCGACGCCTCGCTTCGCTCGAAGAGCGCCTCGGCGGTGCGCCCTCGTCGTCTGCGCACGCGGCGCCGCTCGAGCGTGTCCTCGACAAGCTCGAGTCGATCGAAGAGCGCCTCGCTCGCGCCGTGCAACCGCCGCGCGGCCAGCCCATCGGCGCGATTCGGCCCGTGCCGGCGCGCCGCCGCTCGTCGCCTCTCCGGTGAGATGACGCCGCGTACGACCCTCGACTGCGTCGGCAACACGCCGCTCGTGACGCTCGAGCGGGTCGGGCGCGGGCTCCGCGTTCCCGTCCTCGCCAAGTGCGAGCACCTGAACCCGGGCGGCAGCGTGAAAGACCGCATCGCCAAGGCCATCGTCGACGACGCCGAGGCTCGCGGCGTGCTGCGGCCAGGGATGACGCTCATCGAAGCGACCGCGGGCAACACCGGCGTGGGCCTCGCGCTCGTCGCGGCGCGCCGGGGCTACGGCCTGGTGTGCGTCATGCCGGAGAAGATGTCGGTCGACAAGCGCCACAGCCTGGCGTCGCTCGGCGCACGCGTCGTCGTCACCCCCAACGCGCCGCCGTCGTCGCCCGACAATTTCCGGCGCGTGGCCGAGCGGATGGCCGAAGACAACGGTTGGTTCTCGACGGATCAGTTCGAAAACCCCGCCAACGTGCGCGTCCACTTCGAGGCGACCGGGCCCGAGATCGTCGAGCAGACTGGCGGCGACATCGGCGCGTTCGTGGCCGGCGCCGGCACGGGGGGGACGCTCTCGGGGGTCGGCCGGCATCTTCGGGTCGCGGTCGCGGGGGTGAAGATCGTCCTCGCCGACCCGGTCGGGTCGTCGCTCGCCGGGTGGGTCGCGACGGGGGTCGTCGGCCCCGGCGGCGCCTACGCGGTCGAGGGGATCGGCTCGAGCGATCCGCCTGCCAACCTGCACCGCGACGTGCAGCCGGGC
>CALKVR010000174.1 GCA_938004815.1 uncultured Polyangiaceae bacterium
CCCCCGAGGTCGACGGACGGTTGGGCGTCGCCGGTGACCGCGATCCTGGTGCCGTCGGTCGCGATGTCGAGCATCGCGTCGAAGCCGACGGCGCCCATCGCGTAGTTCTTGCCGGACCCGAGATCGCTGATCCAGAGGTCGAGGTTGCCAGCCACCGCCTCGCGCCCGAACAGCGTCCCCTGGTAGGTCCCGCCGGCGACGACGTCGCCGCCGTAGGGCACGAGCGTGATCACGGACGCGTCGCCGGTCGAGCCGATCTGGCGAGCGTCGTTCACGTCGCCGCCGAGGTCGAGCCGGAGGACGAAGCCGTCCGTGCTCCCGGACGGATCGAGCCCCGCACCCACGGGGAAATTGCCGCTGAACGAGCCGCCGGCCCAGAGCGTCGAGCCGTCGCTCTCGAGGTCGCGGAGCTGCTCGTCGCTCACGCCCCCGTACAGCCGGCAGATCGAGGCCACCGGCGGCTCGGTGCTCCCGATCGAGCCGCCCGCACCCCCGGCGCCCGTCGACGAGGATGACCCGGTGCTCGCGTCGCTCGAGGTGGCGGACGCCGCCCCGCCCGCCCCGCCTTGCCCCTCGACGTAGACCGGAGGCGAGACGCAGGCCGCGACGAGCCATCCACCAACAGCACCGAGCCCCAGAGCGAAGCGCATGCGAAGGCCTCCAGGGTACACCCAACGAGCCCACGCGCGAGCGTCCCTTGCGGCCGGCGCCGGGCAGAGACAAGAGCGCAGCGTGCGTCTTCGGTCCTCGCCGGTCGTCATCGCCCTGGCGCTCGCTGCGTGCGGCGACGACGCCCGAGAGGGCACGGGCGGCGCGAGCGAGGGCGGCGGAGCGCAGTCGTCTTCGAGCGAGAGCGTCGGCCAGACGACGAGCTCGACACCGACGAGCGCGAGCAGCAGCGGCGGCAGCGGCGAGGGTGGGAGCATCCCGATGGGCCCCCCGTGCACGGCCGAGGGCTACGACGGGATCTGCACCTCGATCAGCGACTGCGGGCTCGAGGGCTGGGCGCCTATCCCTGGCTACTGCGACGGCCCCGCCGAGGTGCAATGCTGCGTGCAGCTGCCCGCGGGCACGTGCGAGCCCGCGGCTCATCCGCTGCCCAACGTCGGGCTCGGCGAGGGCCCGGGCACCGGCGGTTGTCCCGACGGGATGGATCGCGTCGAGGATTTCTGCGTCGACCGGTACGAGGCGTCGCTGGTCACCTACCCGGATGCCCTCCCCGTCTCGCCGTACTTCAACCCCGGGGCCGCTCTGGTCATGGCCGTCAGCGTCGCCGGCGCCGTGCCTCAGGGCTACATCGATCAGATGCAGGCCTGGGATGCCTGCGCGGCCGCGGGCAAGCGCCTCTGCACCGACACCGAGTGGCTGCGCGCGTGCCGGGGCCCCACGAGCACCACGTATCCCTATGGGGACACCCTCGACCTCGGTGCCTGCAACGACCACCGCGACCAGCACCCGGCCATCGAGTACTTCATGACGACCGAAGACTGGATCTGGAGCGAGCTCGGCCACCCGTGCCTGAACCAGCTGGACGACGGCCTCGACGTCACGGGAGCGAACGCCGACTGCGTCACCACCGAGGGCGCGTTCGACATGATGGGCAACCTCCACGAGTGGACGGCCGACCCGAACGGCACGTTCCGCGGCGGGTTCTACGTCGACACGATGTTCAACGGCGCGGGCTGCGAGTACGCGACCACCGCCCACGACGTGTCCCATTGGGACTACTCGACCGGCTTTCGTTGCTGCGCCGATCCGTGAGGCGGTCGACGCTCAGCGCTGCTCGAGCTCGATGCGCGACGTCCCCCGGCGCACGCCCATCATCAGGCCGACGCCGAGGAGGGTGAAGAGAACGATGACGGTCCAGAACGTGCCGATCGACGCCAGCACGCCGAGCTTCCACGCCGCGGCGAGCAGACAACCGAGAAAGATCACATAACCCGCGTAAAAGACGCCCATGCGTTGCATCGTGGTTTCCTCGAAGGACCAGCGAGTGCAAGGCGCGAGCCACCACGAATTTGGCTGCGTGGACGCCGCGACGGGACGCGCGGTGAGCGCGCCGTCTCAGGGCGTGGCGCCGCGGCTCAGACCGACTCGTCGACGATCGTGAACTGGCTTTGGGGCACGCGGTAGGTGATCTGGTAGGGCTTCTTGTTGTTGTTCGCGTCCAGGTCGTCGAGCTTCACCTCGGTGACGCACGCACCCGAGAACGTGGCGCGCCGACGCTTCTTCTGCACCGGGTCTACGCCTTCGATCTCACCGACCATCGTCCCGCTTTTGTCGTCGACCGCGACGTCCCACTCGGCGAGCGTCATCTCGTCGCCCGAGACGGTGAGCGTGATCTCGGGGAACTTCACGTTGGCCTGGTAGCTCGCGGTAGCCGTGACCGGGATGCTCACGCCGTCGATGATGAGGACAGCGTCCGAGAGCACGATCTGTTCACCCAGCGCGGCGGCCGACGCCTCGACGTCCTCGTCTTCGGGCGTGGGCTCGGCCTGGCAGCCGACGGACGATAGGAGGAAGAAGGCGAGGACGACGGCGGCGTAGCTCCGGTTCATGCGCGCGCCGACTGCAACGCTCATGCCCGAAAAAACGTCGCCAAACGCGGGCCTTTTCGCGCTCGTCACCACGCCAAACCACCGTCGCGCAACGGGCTGCGCGGCAACCGGTTGCTCACTTCGCGAAGAGCTCGGCGGCCGTGCCCGAGAGGATCTGCGCGAGGACGGCGTCGTCGAGGCCGTATGACGAGAGCGTCTTGATCTCGCGGTCCCACGCGTAGGGCAAGTTGGGAAAATCGGTGCCGTAGAGGATGCGATCGGGCCGCATCGTGAGGAGACGCTCGGGGACGCCGACCCCGAAGAGGGCACCGAGGATCATCGTGGTGTCGAGGTAGAGGTTGTCGAACCGCTCGAGGAGGCGCTCGTAGGCCTCGAACTCGTCGCCGCCGAAATGCGGAACGCAGAGGCGCAGCCTCGGGTAGCGCGACAGGACGCGCTCGGTGCGCTCGGCCGCGCAGATCGCGTGGGTGTCGACCGGGTACGCGGGGCTCCGGGGCTCGCGGCCGGCGTGCACCACGACCGGCAGCTCGAGCGCCTGGGCCGCTTCGAACACCTCCGCGGCGGCGTCCTCGTCGGCCGCGAAGGCTTGCACGTGGCAGTGGAGCTTCACCCCCCGAAGCCCCATCGCCTTCGCCTCGGCGAGGATGCCGCGCGCGTCGGGCTCGCCCGGCAAGACGGTCGCCAGCCCCACGAGGCGCTCGTCGGTGCGCGCCAGCTCGGCGACGAACGCGTTCATGCTGCGCGCCAGGCCCGGCTTGTGCGCGTAGTGGAGCAGCACCGCGCGCGAGACGCCGCGCGCGAAGAGGAACGAGACGACCTCGGGTGCGCGCAACGGGTAGCGCACCGGCCAGCCGTAGCGCTCGAACCAGCTCCACAGAGCGGCGAACATGCGGTCGGGGAACACGTGCACGTGCGCGTCGCACACCGGTGGCAGCCCCGGATCGAGGCGCGGCCCCTCTGCGTCGCCGATCGGCGCGATCGGCGCTCGGTCCGCGGCGAGCCAGCTGCCGAGCGCCGCCGTCAGACAGCCGCACGGGACCAGCGCCTCGAGATCGCGGGCCGCATCGGCGTGCTCGACATGGGCGCGCTCGACCTCGGCAACGGCGCGCGCGATCTGGGCGCGGTCGCAGTCCATCGTCCGCGGACCGATGGCTTCGACGAGCGGCGAGAGATCCACGGCCTGCTCAGAGCCTGTCGCCGGGGGCGAACTGGGCCTCTTCGAAGCAGCGGTTCACGACGACCTGCCACGCCGCGGCCGCCTCGTCCTTGGCGTCGCGGAGCGCGGCCTGCTGCTCCTGCGATCGATCCGACACCTCGAGGAGCGCGATCATCTTGTCGATCGCCGCCGCGAGCTTGTCGGCGTCGTCCTTGAGCGGACCCTGGCCGCCCGCGCTGCGCCACGCCGCCGTTCGATCCCGCAGGCTCTGGGCCTGCTTGGC
>CALKVR010000175.1 GCA_938004815.1 uncultured Polyangiaceae bacterium
GCTCGTACGGGGGCCGGAGCAGGTTCGTGAACGTGCGGCCGACGACCACCGGCTCTTCGGGGGTGCCGCCGACGAAGCTGATGATGACCTCTTGTCCGATGCGCGGCAGGTGCAGCATGCCGAAGCCGTCGCCCGCCCACGGCTGGTTCACGTGCAGCCAGACCGACGCCTGCTCGTCCATCGCGCCATAGCGATCCCAGTGGAACTGCACGCGCACGCGGCCGAACTCGTCGCAGTGGATCGTCTCGCCGGCGGGGCCGACCACCGTCGCCGACTCGATGCCGAGGATGCGCGGCTGGGGCGTCACCGCCTCGGGCGCGTACGCGTGCTCCGCGCTCACGCAGTTGACCGTCGACTGGATGGGCGAGTCGTGCGACCCGTGCCAGTTGATGGCAGTCACCAGGAGCTGCGACTTCTCGGCGATGACGTGCCCCGAGAGCGAGAGGCGCATTCCCGCCACGACGTCGAGCGCGTTGGTGGTGAAGGTGAAGCGCTTCGAGCGCGCGTACGCCGCCGCCGCGGCCTGCTGCGCGATGCGCGTCGCCTCGTTGTGCTCGGTGCGGGTGCGGCCGCGATCGTCGGCGTTGGGCGTCTCTTTTGCGCCGTCGGTCCCGAACTTGAAGTTGCCGGGAAAGTAGGTGAACCGCTCGAGGCGCTTCTCGACGTCGTTGTCCCCCGACTTGGCGCTCTTGGTGAGGGGCTCGTTCTTCAGGCGGTAGTCGTGGTCGGCGAACGTCATCACGCCGTGCCGCACCTCGCGGATGGCGCGGAACTTGGTGGCGCAGATGAGCTTGGGGTCGGGCTGGTTGACGTGCGGCAGGGGCTCTCTGCGCGGCTCGATCCGCTGGGGAGCGTCGGCGAGCACGAGGGTCGATTGGCCGCCGACCTGCCGGTGGTAGTACGTGACGCCGCTCGCCTCGAGGAGCCGGGCGATGAAGTCGTGATCGCTCTCGTGGTACTGAACGCGGCATTTGCGGGTCTTTTGCTCGCGCTCGCACTCGACGATAGGGGTGATGTCCCACTCGGCGAGCACCTCTTTCACGATGTCGAGATCGGTCTTCTGCTGAAAGATGCGGCAGTTCGTGCGCTGCGTCAGGAGCCAGAGCTTGGGCACGACGCCGACGTGGTACGTGGACAGGCCCGTGTCCTCGCTCGTCACCTGTTGGAGCTCGGAGACGACGCCCGTCCATACCCGCTCGGGCTCGCCCCCGGGATAGCGCGCCGGGTCGAGCTTGGCGCGGAACGTCGCCGCTTTGCCGATCAGGTCCTCGAGCTCGACGCCAGGGTTCTCGGAGCGCACCGTGAGGTCGACCCGGAACAGGCTCGAGAGGGCGTCGTGGACGCGAAACTCGCGGACATCGAACTTGTCGCTGCCCGGAAGCTCGAGCGTGAGGTTCTCGCTCTGGAGGAGCGTATCGGCGGCCGAGGACGGAGAGGCGGCGTTCATGATGGGGCTCCTATGGAGAGTCAGTTCACGACGTAGAAATCGTTGCCCTTGATCCAGCGCTTCTTCATCGGCCCCTTCTTCCACTGGTCGTAGACGAGGATCATCCCGTCTTTTTGACCGAGGTAGATGGCCGTGTGATTGCCCTTGGGCTTGCTCAAGTAGCGGCCCTTGACCCACCCGCTCGCGATCACGGTGCCGGGTTTGATGTCGCTCCCCACGACCTTCTGGCCTTGGCGCCAGCTCTTCGTGGTCCCGATGCTGGTCGTCGCCTGCGCGATCGCCACGCACTGCCGCTGCAGGCGCGCGGGCAGCCCTTTGCGCTGCACCCAGATGCCCTTGCCCTGGACACTCTCGAGGTACTTCATCTTCTCGGGCGAGACCATGTAGGCCATGGGCAGGGCATCCTTCCGAGTCGGTCAGTGAGGCAGCGGCGCGCCCTTGCGCCGCCTGAGCCCGACGCGCTCGGCGTCGGGCGCTTTTTCTTGGGGTTGGGGCGGGGGGACGTCGCGATCGCGGCCGGCGACGAGCGCGATCATGATCTGTCGAATCGACGGCTCACCCATCAGGCGGAGCACGACGGGCGCGATCCAGTGCTC
>CALKVR010000176.1 GCA_938004815.1 uncultured Polyangiaceae bacterium
CGGCAGCGCGTTGCCGACTTGTTCATTGTCGGTCGCCTGTTGCCTGTTGTGTATTCCTCGGCCTCTCCTCCCGGGCTTTTCCAGACATCACCGGCTTGAGGGGGGTGCGCGCTACTTGCCGCAGGACGCGCCGGGGTCGCCGATCGCGCAGCGGACCTCTTGAGCGAGCTCGCAGCTCTGCGCTTGGCGCAACGTAGCGGCGCGCGCGCCGGGGTCGACGGCGATCGAGCCGGCCGACTCGCGCAGCTTGGGGTCCGCGGTCCGGCGCATGCGGAGCAGTTGCTTGCCATCGGAGAGGCGCCACAGGCCGACACGGAGCGGGTGGAGCTTGCCCGCCGCCGCCTCTTCGTCCTCTTGGGCGACACCGGCGTCGGCGCCGGCGGGCGCGGCAGGGGGCGCGGGCTTCTCGTCGACGACGACGAGGAAGAATTTGGCGCTCGTGAGCAGCGTCACCGCGACCGGAAACTCGATGCGGTTCGCTTGGTCGAACGTGCCGCGAAGCGCCCGCAGACGCAGATCGCTGTCGACGTCTTGCACGTCTTTGATCCACTCCGGCGTCAGCACGAAGAGCGTCTTGTAGGCGAGGCGCAGGTTGTACGGCTGGCCGGGCGCGGCGCAGTGGTAGAACTCGTTGCAGAGCTGGCCCGGCTCGCACTCGGTGGAGTTGTTGCACTCTCGCCCCGCCATCGGATCGCCGGACGGGGTGCGCATGAGGCAAGCCGTGAACCCGTCGCGCAGCGACGTCTGCGCCGCCTGCCGAACGCTGTCGGGGGCCGCGGCCTGATCGGCCCGGAGGCGCAGGTAGAGGCCCGAGAGCTCTTGGAACGGAAAGGACGCGAGCGCGTCGCGATCGACCTTGTCGGATGCCGCGTCGGCCGGCGCGATGTCCTCTTTGGCGAGCTCGACCGTCCAGCCCTCGACCTTGTCGCGGAGGGGAAACCATATCTTGCCGAGCTCGGACTCGACCGCGCGCTGGTCGGCCAAGAGCCGCTGGCGATCACGATCGAGCTGCCCCGCCGAGTGTCGGAAGTAGAGCGCGAGCGCGACGAGGGTGACGATGAGAAACCACGCGATCACCCGCAGCGGCGGTCGCTTGACCCGGTTGCGCTCGGCGCGCGACGCCTCGACCGACTTGAGCCCCCGCGCGGGCGGTCCCTCGGCCGCCTCGCGGCGGATCGGTGGCCGGAAACGCGCCCCCGCACCGCCAGGTGCGGGGCTGGAACCCGTGCCGCCGCCGTCAGGTGGCGGACCAGAAACAGAGCCGCCCGCCGCGGGGGTCGCGGCAGGCGGTTCGGGTTCTTTCACTTCGTCCTCTTCGGACGAATCTTTCGGTTCAGCCAAGGCTCAGGCCCACGACATCACTGCGCCGAGCCGACCTTCTGGACCATGAAGCTCACGTTCGGGTAGCCGGCGTAGGCCGCCGTCTGGAACACGCTCTTCACCACGATGGCGGGGACGTTCTCGTCGATCTGGAGGATGACGACGCCGGGGAACGGCTTGTCGGGCTGGAGCTGCTTCCAGGTCTCGCGACGCGTCTTCAACATGGTGAAGAGCTCTTCGACCTTTTGCATGCGCCCGAGCTCCTCGATCGCACGCGTCGAGCCGGCGAGCTGGCCGTCGACGAACACCTGGTTGGTGTTCACCGCGACCATGGGTGCGTCGAGCACGTCTTCTGCGTTCTCGGCCCGCGGGACCTTGATGTTCTCGTCGACGTGGAGCTGGCCCGACGCGTTGAACGTCGTCAGGAGGAAGACCACGCAGACGAGGAGGAAGTCGATGTACGCGGTGAGGTTCAGGTTCGCGTTGGGGTTACGCGCGCCGAGCCCCTGCACCTTGTTCCACACGAAGCGCAGCGGCACGCCCTTCATCAGCGAGCGACCCGGCTGATGAATGACGTGGGCGTGAGGGTCGTGCTTGAAGTTGTTTTGGTAGCGTTCCATCAGCGCACCGAGAACGTCATGTTGAAGACCGGCACCATCGACGTCTTGCCCTGCAGCTTCATCTCGCGCTTCGGGTGGTAGAGGGCGTCGAGCACGGCCACGATCTCCTTGAACGGGAGACGGTTGTCGGCGTGCAGAATCGCCTGATCGACCTTCATGTCGGCCGGGTCCTTGTGGCCGCCGTGGGTGGCCCACTCGGACTCGAACTTCTTGGCGAGCTCGCTGTAGCGGGGCGGGTCGCCCGCGTCGGTCGGCTTCGGAACCTTGACCTCGCTGACGACAGTGGCCGCTTGCTTCCAGGTCAGGGTGAATTCTTCAGCCCCGATGTACACGTTGAGGATCTTTTCCGGGGTCTGCGGAGTGACCTCGGTCGTCGGATCCGGCGGCCCTGGGATCTGCGCGTTCGCGTTGATGCGCGAGTTGGTCACCCAGACCGCGGTGATGAGAAGAAACGCCAGCGTGACCATCAGCAGATCGATGAACGGAACGAGGTTCAACTCGGCGTTCATCGGCCTACCTTTGCCGCTTCCACCTACGTCTACGCCACCCATAGCTCTACTTCCTTCGGGCTCAGCGCCCGCGCAGGGATGCGAAGCAGTGACAACAGAATCGCAGCACGGGTTCCGAGCAAGGTGGGCGTCGTGTGATTCTCTGCCTGCTGCCTGGAGGCATCAGCGGAGGATCGCCACGACGCCCGGTGGGGCTCAGGCCTGCTGCACGGCGTGGACGTTGACCTTCTGGCGGTTGGCGACGACGAGGTTCAGCACGCGAACCGAGGCCTCGTTGATGTCGTCTTCCAGGTGCTGCGTCTGGCCGTTCAGGATGGCGTAGCCGATGAGGCCGAAGACGGCGACCGCCAGACCGAAGGCCGTGCAGTGCATGGCCTCGGAGATACCGGAGGCGAGGATCGTCGCCTTCTGGCTGGGGTCGATCGACGCGCCACCGACGGAGCCGAAGGACTTGATGAGCCCCATGACCGTCCCGAAGAGCGCCGCGAGCATCGCGATGTTCGACAGGAGGGCGAGGTAGGGGGTGCGCGCCGCGATCCGGGGGATCTCGTGCAGCGCAGCCTCATCCATCGCGGCCTGAACCTCCTCGTCCGGGCGGTTCACCTTGACGAGACCGGCCTGGACGATGCGCGCCAGCGGAACGTTGGCGGCAGAGCACATCTTCACAGCCTTCGGGATGTCGCCGGCGAGGATGCACTTCTGCATCGTCGCGAGGAACACGTCGCGGTTGATGGACGCGCCGTAGAGGTAGATGGCGCGCTCGATGATGATGCCGAGGATGAACACCGAGCAGATCGCGATCGGGATCATGCCCCAGCCGCCCTCAACGAAGAACTCCCACATTGTGCCTTGCTCCTTGTTTCGCGCCCGGTAAGGCCGCGAGCGTGTCGACTCCGCTTTGACCGCTGCCACCGAGCCGGGGGCTCGGGGTAAGAAAACTCGAGATTTGGATGCGCTGTCTGCGCCCGATCCGAGGGGCCGCCACGCTACCTGACGGCTCCGGAAAGGTGCAAGGCCTTAACAGTCCGTCACTGCGAGGAAACGACCGCGAGGGCCCTGAAGGGGAAGAGGTTGCGAGGCGAGCGGGGTTGGGGCCGCTCGAAAGGGTTGCGAGCTCGGTCGAGCGGGGTTGGGGACCCGCTCGAAAGGGTTGCGAGAAAAGATCCGAAGGGGAAGAGAAGCCCTCGCAAGCGCGGGGACATCTTCACGACTTCTACCCTCAACCGTCAACAAAGATTTGGTTTCTATAAGCAGCTACCGTGCCACGACAAGTTTGCGGTCCACGTGTGCCGCCAGCTGCAACGGAGGCGGCTCGGCAGCTTGCACGCATCCAATTTGCGCCGGTATAGTCCGCAGGCGCGGCGCGGACCGTCCGCCCGCATCGAGGCTTCATTTTCTGCTTCGACCCCGCGTGGGTCGAGGGCCGTGAGCCCTCTGTTTCATTCGAGAAAGGATTCTGGGGATGCGTCAATTGCTGATGTTGGCGGCCGAAGGTGGAAGCAGTGGGTCGAGCCTCGTCGACGCCATCAAGCACAACCCGACCTTCCTGATCATGAACCTGGTCGTGTCGGCGGTCGTGGTGACCATCATCGTGGAGCGCGCGGCCTTTCAGATCCGCCGCTACAGCGTCAACGCCAAAGAGTTTTTCGGCCAGGTGAAGAAGCTCGTCGTCGCGGGCAACATCGACCGCGCGATCAAGCTCTGTGAAGCGAGCGACTACCCCGTCTTGCAGCTGGTGAAGGCCGGGCTGACGCACGCGAACAAGGGCCCCGACGAGATCGACGCCGCCCTCAGCGAGAAGCTGTCCGAGATCAAGCCTCAGGTCGAGAAGCGCATCGGCGCGCTCTGGTCGCTGGCCAACATCGCGACCCTCGTCGGCCTCGTCGGCACCGTCTTCGGCCTCATCAGCACCTTCGGCGCGATCGCGGCCGAGGGGCTCTCTCCCGCGACGAAGCAGCAGATGCTCTCGAACGGCATCGCCGAAGCCATGTACAACACCGCCTTCGGACTGCTCATCGCCGTCATCTGCATGATCGCGCACGTCATCCTGCACACGCGATCGAAGGCGATCGCGCACGAGCTGGATTCGATCACCGAGCGGGTCTTCAACCTGCTCACGATCAGCACGAAGGGTTCGTACTAGTCCGACATCGGGTCGGCGATCATCTCGCGACGCCCAGTCTGCCATGACCCAAGGCGCAGAACCCCCCCACGACGTCCCGCTGAGCCCGGCGCAGCGGTCCAAGATCCGCCGGCTCAGCGAGCCGGTGGAGCCTGCCCCCGGTGAAGAGTCGGGCGAGCTCAACATCGTCCCCTACCTCGACATCGTCACCAACATCCTCGTCTTCGTGCTCGCGAGCGTGACGGTCACGTTCCTCACGCAGCTCGACACCGTGCCGCCCTCGCTCGGGAGCGGCAAGGTCAAGCAAGAGATGAAGACGGACGCGCTCAACCTCACCGTCCTCATCACCGGCAGCGGCGTGCAGTTCTCAACCGGCTTCGGCGGCATCGCCGCCGGCTGCGGCGGCGTCGGCAAGGGCATCACCGTCCCCAAGACGAACGAGGGCGGCCAAGAGGTCTACGACTACAAGGCGATCCGCGATTGCGCGCGCACGCTCAAGTACGAGGCCGGCGGCGGCAAGTTCGAGGACGAGCAGCAAGTGACCGTGACGTGCAGCCGCGACGTGCAGTTCCAGTACTTGGTGGCGGTGCTCGATGCCCTGCGCAGCGACCCCGACACCCAGGTCGAGAGCCAGCGCGTGCTCTTCCCCGAGTTCCACCTAGGTGTCGCGAAATGAGGGGGGCAGCCAGATGAGCCAGCAACCTCCCGCGGCAGGCGCGATCCCCGCTGGCGGTGTTCCCGCGAGCCGGCGGCCACGGCCGCCTCAGGGCAGCGTCGTCAAGTTCAAGGCCGCGCTCCGCAAGGCCAAACGGCAGAAGGCTCGCGAGCCCGAGATCGACTTTCTCAACATCACGGCGATGCTCGATCTCATGACGATCATCCTCGTGTTCGTCCTGAAGAGTCTGTCTGCGAGCACGACGAACATCCCACAGAACCAAGACCTCCAGCTCCCGGTGTCGGTGCTCACGGCCGAGCCGGGCGAAGAGGGCGTCATCATCCGGATCTCGAAGACGCAGATCACGGTCGGTGACGAGACCCGGCCCGTGGTCGAGTACTCCGACCGTGAGCAGCTCGGCCAGACGGGCCTCGACGCGCGCTACAAACGCAACGGCCCGAACGATCTCTACATCCAGCCGCTCGCGCAAGTGCTCCAGCGCTACCGGCAGAACGACCGCGCCCTGCGTGAGGCACGCGGCAAAGACGCGACGACGTCGGAGGCGATCATCGTCGCCGACGAGACGACGCCCTACCGCTTGCTCTTCGAGGTGCTCTACAC
>CALKVR010000177.1 GCA_938004815.1 uncultured Polyangiaceae bacterium
GCTCTGGCGTGGGGGCGAAGAAGGGCTCGTACTGTTTGACGGGGTTGCCCTTTTGGTTGAGGACGGTCTTGCCGCTGCCGACCCAGCGGGTGCTGGTGGTGGCTTGGATGGGTACGCCGCTGCCGTCGCGGATGACCTCACCATTGGTGTCGAGCTGGTAGGCCATACCGGGCTCGGTTTGGGTTTTGGTGAGGGCGACGCGGCCGGCGCCGTCGGTATAGACGTAGCTCTCCTGGAAGGCAGGGGTGGGGCTGGTGCCGTGGGTCTCGCGGACCCTCTTCTTGGCGCGGTTGGGCTTTTGGATGGTGGCCCAGCGGTCGAGCTCGTAGGTGTACTCTTCGGTGGGGTGGGCGAGGGTGTCGCCGAGCGACTCGGTGGTCTTGCCTTTGACGGCGACCTTGGTGACGCGGCCGAGAGCGTCGAAGGCGGCTTCGACGCGGTTGCCGTTGGGGTCGGTGGTCTCTTTGGGGGCAAACACGCGGTAGTCGGTGGTGGCGAGGATTTCGTTGCCGACGGGATCCTGCACCTCGGTGACGAAGAGCTTGTAGCTGTCGTGGGTGAGGGTGGTGACCTTGGTGAAGGGA
This sequence comes from uncultured Polyangiaceae bacterium, assembly GCA_938004815.1. GTDB lineage: Bacteria > Myxococcota_A > Polyangia > Polyangiales > Polyangiaceae > Xiheicaenibacterium. The sequence goes on from CALKVR010000177.1 coordinate 585, forward strand.
TCGGTGAAGGCGGTGGCGATGTAGAACGCCAGAGGGTCGAGGGTGGCGCGGCCGGAGGGGATCCAATATCTGCCGCTCGCGCTGGGGATCTCTTCGTAGGCGCCCTCGGCGGTGAGGCCGGTGAGGGAGTGGGAGCCGAAGGCCTGCGCGAGGAGCCCGCTGGTGAGGTCGAGCTGATAGGTCTCGTAGGGGAGCGCGAGGGCGTCGACGATGCCGAAGTCGAGCGGGCTCGGCATGCTGGCGCTGTCGTAATAGCGGGCCTTGATGTGCTCGATGAGGCGACGACGCGCGGTGCCGGTGGCGGGCGCGGTCTCGTGGTAGTCGAGGATCGTGGCTGCGACGGCGGTGGTGTAGCCGGCCGCGAGGGCGGCGTAGCTGACGGGCTGGCTGAGGTCGGAGGCGACGAGCTGGGTGAGCTCGTAGGTGATGGTCTCGGTGGGTATGGAGAGGCGATAGGGGCCGGGGATGGTGTCGACGTGGGCGATGGTCGTCTCGGTGGCGAGGGCGTAGACCCGGCTCTGCTCGTCGGGGTGGCCGGTGCCGCGGCGCGCGTAGGCGACGCTGGCGGAGGTGGTGACGTCGCCGTACTTGGCGTCGTATTGGATCGCGGCCCATTGGTGGACGCGCGGATCGGTGGCGACCTGGTCGTAGGCGTGGGTGCGGACCTCACGGGGGAGCGATTGAAAGACGGCGGGGTGAGCGGGGCGTCCCATGCCGAGGACAGGCTGGCTGGGCTGTCTGCGGACGGCCTCGTAGGCGTGCTCGGTGACGGTGAAGGGGACGCTGCCGATTTGCCAAGCGCCGGAGACGCGGGTGTGGCCGAAGACCTCTTGTCGCAGCATGGCGCCCCGGAGGGCGCGGTGGGCTTCGGGGATCTCTGGAACCGGGAGACTGGTGGGGACGACGCAAGCGAGGGGCGTGGGCGCGGAGACGTCGCCGTTCCAGTACTCGGCGGCGTAGGCGGCCTCGAGGGGGGGCTTGCCGAGGGCGTCGACGGCGCGCCAGCTGCCGAGGTGGAACCAGGTCTTGGTGAGGACGGGCGGTTGGGCGCTCTGGACGATGTCGGTCTGCCCGTCGCCGGTCATGTCGGCGAGAAAGACGGAGGCGTCGCGGTTGGCGAAGACGACGACGGGCGCACGATCGGGGTCGCGGCCGAGCGGGATGCGCTTGGGGGCGGCGTAACCGTCCTTGCCGAGAGACGGGTACCAGAGGAGGTGATCACCACGGGTGATGAGGATGTCGTCGAAGCCGTCGCCGTTGAGATCGAGCATCCTCAGGTTGGGGCTCGACCAGTCGACGTTGGGGTTGGCGGTGAAGGTCTTGAAGGGGCCCCACCCGTCGGGTGTGCGCTCGTGGTAGCCCGACGCACGCGCGTCGAGGCGCAGCATGGCCATGGTGCCGCTGCCGGCGATATCGCTGAGCTGGGCGGCGGGCGCGCCCCGCATGGAAAGGTTGGGGGCCGAGGGCAGGCGCTTGGCGGGGGCGAGGCGTCCGCCGCCCAGGTTTCGCTTGTAGGTGATCGCGCCGCCGCGGTCGGTGAGGACGCCGGGGATGCCTTCGCCGTCGAGGTCGACCCACTGCGCACCCCTGCCGAGGGCGGCGGGGTTGAAGTCGGTGACGTCCTCCGCAGCGAGGCTGCCGACCGTCTTCGTGAACGGGGCCGACGTGTAGGTGAGGGTCACGGGTGGCAGGTCCGCGGTGTCGTACGATGACGTCGTGGCGTTCCAAGCGTACCCGCGGATCCTCGCGGAGGAGAGCTGCGTCAGCTTCGGGGACTCGGCGTAGGTGAGATCGAGGCTCTGGACGAGGTGCTGGGTGGTGCGCTGGTGCGTACGTACGCACCCATGCACCCGCTCGCGGCGAAGCGCCGCTGCGCGCTCGAGCGTTGCGCGAGCGGCACGCATCGCTGAGCTGGCCGCAGATTCCCGCTCGTCTGGTCCGCCACTGCCGGCACGGCTCTTGATACGGTGGCGACAGCCAACCACGCATGCCAGCAGAATCCACGCGGAACGCCATTCGGCGGCGCCGCGAGCTGGCACAAGGCGGCCCAGAGGTTTCCCATGCGATCACGCCTCCTCGATCTCTCCCCCGTTCACCGCCGCCTCTTTGCCGCCCTCGGGCTGTCGCCCTTGGCGCTGGCCGGGTGCGGGGGGCTCGTGGTGTTCGTAGAAGACGGCGAGGGCGGCGGGGGCTCGTCGACCGACGTCGCGACGGTCGGGCCGACGGCGACGTCGGCCTCGTCGAGCAAGGCGTCGAGCTCGAGCTCGGGTGACTTCACCTGCACGACGCCGGGGGTGACGTACGCCTGCAACTTCGACGCGGTGGGGCTGTGCCCGCCGGCGGGGTCGAGCCAGGCCATCGGCTTGATGAACGCGGTGCTCTCGTCGTCGTGGGAGTGCGACGAGTGGTGCTGGTGCGAAACCTACGTCACCGAGGTCCCGTGCGGGCCTGACCCGGCCGCCGAGGCCGGCTGCTGCTACTACGCGATCACCCAGACCGACGAGATCTGCATGGGCAGGCCGTTCACGATCGACGCGGCGGCCAGGCTCGCTCCGCTCGCGGCTCGAGCCGATTGGAGCACCAGTATCGTCGTCGACGCAGCCGCGCTCGGTGATCGAGCGCGCCGCGGGCTCGCAGCCGCGTTCCGCCGCGACGGCGTGTTCGAGCATGCGAGCGTGGCCTCGTTCGCTCGCTTCGCGCTCGAGCTCCTCGCCCTGGGCGCGCCGGCGGATCTGGTTCGCCGCGCCCAGGCCGCGATGCGCGACGAGATCCGGCACGCCGAGCTCTGCTTCGGGGTCGCGACCGCGCTCGACGGCGAGGCGGTGGGGCCGGGCCCGCTCGCGATCGACGGCTCGCTCGCGGGCCGCTCGGACGCCGCGACCATCCTGTCGGCGGTGATCGCCGAGGGGTGCGTCGGCGAGACGCTCTCGGCGCTCATCGCCCTCGCCGCGCGCGATGCAGCGACCGACCCTGGCGTGAAAGCCGCGCTCGCCGAGATCGCCGCCGACGAGCTCGCGCACGCCGAGCTCGCGTGGGCGACCATCGCGTGGGCTCGCTCGAGCGGGGCGCCCGAGTGGGTCGCCGCCATCGACGCCGCGCTCGAGCGAGTGGCGCCCATCTCGGTCGACGACGACGGCCCCCTCGCCTCGCCCGAGGTCGCCCGCGCGTTCGGGCGGCTCTCGAAGCGCGAGCGCGCCGCGATCGCCGATCGCGGCTTCGCCGCGATCGTCCAGCCGCTCGCGGCCGCGCTCACGCGAAATCCAGGCTCAGCCGAGCAGCCGGCCCACGCTGACGTGAAGCTGGCTTTCGATCATGCGCATCACGCTCTCGAGCTCCCCACGTGAGAGGCGCAGGCGCGCCATGAGGCGCCGTCGCGTATCGGCGAGCAAGTCTTCGCGTGCCTTTTGAACGCGGCGCGCGGCAGTGGCCCGGTGGATCCCTTGCGCGTGGGCGATCTGATCGATGGTGAGCCGATCCACGAAGTGGTGACGGAGCGCGGTGCGATCTTCGGGAGCGAGCGCGGCGATGGCCTCGGTGAACGCGGTCGAGAACTCGAGGCGGTAGTGCCGCTTCAAGTACTCGAGCTCGGGGTCGTCGCCCGCGGCGAAGAGCACCTCGACCGCGCGCTCCGCCGACGCCGGCGCCTCGCCGCCGGAGCGCTTGCGCCCGACGTCGACGAGGCTGCGCACCGCCACGACGCGGACCCAGCCCTTGAGATCGCCCTCACCCGCGTACTCACCGATCTTGGGCGGGGCGCCCGGCTCGCCCACGAAGAGCTTCTGCCAGACGAGCTGGACGAGGTCGTCGGCGTCGATCGGCGCGCGCTGCGACCGCTGGGCAGCGCGACGCACCTCGGGAGCGAGCGCGCGCTGGAACCTTTCGAGGGCGCCCGCGTCCCCGGCTTCGCAAGCGACGGCGAGCCACAGATCGGCGGCCCGCACCGCGGCGAGCCAGGCCTCGGGGGTCCGGCCCTCGCGTCGCCCTCGGGCGAGGGCGGCCCCGAACCGCTCGGGATCGACCGCGAGATCGGGGTACGCACCCTGCGCAGCCGTCACGCACCCCCCAACCGCCGGCGCGAGCAGGGCCGGGTCGGCGGGTGGGCCCCACGCCCGCGAGAAGCTCTCGCTCACGCGCCCGGCGGACATGCCCGGAGCACCTGCGTGCGGCGTCACGGAAGGTAGGCTACTGACCCACCGTAGGAGATCAATCGTGGCGTGCCCCACCGAGGACACGGCCCTGCTGTTCGTGCGGGGCCAGCTGGCAGCCGGCGAGGCTCGCCAGGTCGAGGCGCACGTCGACGGCTGCGAGCGTTGCTACGCCACGCTCACCGAGCTCGCCCGCGCCTTCGGTAGTGTCCTGACATTGCGGTCACGCCTCGACCACGAGAGCGGCGTCCGGCACCGCGGCGACGACAAGGCCGCCTCGCTCCCGCCGTCGAGCGCGCCGCTCGAGGTGGGCGGGCGGTTCGGGCGCTACACGATCCAGGGCGTGCTCGGCTCGGGGGGCATGGGCCGCGTCTACGTCGCCTACGACACGGTGCTCAGCCGGCCAGTCGCCCTCAAGGTGCTGCGGACAGATACGATACCGTCATCCTCTGTCGAGGAGCTCACCCTGCGTGAGGCGCGCGCGATCGCGCAGCTCGCCCACCCCAACGTGGTCGCCGTCTACGACGCCGGCGTCGAGGCGGGGCAGCTCTACATCGCGATGGAGTACGTGCCCGGCACGAGCCTCACGGTGTGGCTCGCCCAGGCCCGGCGCGAGCAGCCCGACATCCTGGCCGTGCTCAAGCAAGCCGCGGTCGGGCTCTCGGCTCTTCACGACGCAGGCCTCGTGCACCGCGACTTCAAGCCCGACAACGTCCTCGTCGGCGCCGACGGCCGCGTGCGGATCACCGATTTCGGCCTCGCCCAATTCGGCGCGGGGGGCGAGGGACAGTTCGCGGGCACGCCCGCGTACATGGCGCCCGAGCAGCTGTTCGCGCGCCCGATCGATCCGCGGGCCGACCAGTTCGCCCTCGCGGTCGTCACCTGCGAGGCGCTCTCTCGCGAGCGCCCCTACGCGGGGCGCACCCTCGACGAGCTCAAGTGGTCGATCGCGCAGGCGCGCCCTCACCTCTCGCCGTCGCTCCCCCAGAGCGCGCGCCAGGTGCTCGGCCGGGCCCTCGCCCTCGAGCCCGCGATGCGGTTCCCCCACGTGCGGGCGTTCTGGCACGCGCTCGAGACAACGACGGATCCGCACCACGGGCTCCACGTCCGGCTGAACAT
>CALKVR010000178.1 GCA_938004815.1 uncultured Polyangiaceae bacterium
TGCAGCGGTCGCGGTCGAGACGCCGTGGTCGGCGCCACCCACCGCGCCGCCCGAGGCACCCCCTCTGCCTCCGCCTGCCTGGGCGCCGGTGGTCGCCCCGCCGGGTCGCGTCGGGCACGCGTCGGTCGCGGCGCTCGCGGGCGCGGCGGCAGCTTCGAACGCGGCCTCCGACCCACGGCTGGCCACCGCGCCCGCGGCGCGACCCGGCGAGGGCCCCGTCCGCCCGCCCGTAGCCGAGGTTCTGGATCTCGTGTGGTTCGATCCCGCGGTCGCGGTGCGGGTCAAACGCCACGCGCCGTGGAAGAAGATCCTCGACGAGCTCGAGCAATCGGCGTTCGACCCCGCCGCCGAAGAGGGCCTCGCAGGCGACGACGCCGCCGAGACCGACGACAAGCGCGAGATCTTCGAGGTCCTCACCCGCGCGACCCCGTCCGGGCCAGAGATGATCGAGACATCGCTCTCCGACGCCATCCGCAGCGACGGTCGCTTCGCGCCCCGCCTCATCCTCGTGGCGGGCGAGCTGAGGCTCGAGTTCGAAGACCTGGAGATCCTCAAGGCGACCCTGGCCGCGGCCCAGCCATTTGCCGCAGAAGAAGACGACCTGAAAAAGGCGACCGATCGCGCGACCGCGTTCCTCGCGTCGCCCGGGCTCGTCGTCGCGCCCGACGTCGCGCGGGGCTACGCAGCGCGCATCCGCGACGCCTTCGCGGCCGCACCGCGTCTCGTGCAGCCGAGCTACCTCGACGATCAGACCGAACGGGCGCTCCTCGAGCGGCGCGCGTACCAAAAGAAGAGCGCGTTCGGGCAGAACCACCTGCGTGGTGCGTTCGTCTTCACCGGGATGGACGCCGCCGTGCCGACCTATCTCGCCGACGATCTCGCCAAGAAGCTCCCGCTGTTCCGCCGATTCCCCGCCCGCCTCCTCGCCGAGGTCCACCACCAGGAGGACCAGTACGAGGCCTACGGCGCTGCGTTCAAGGCGGTGGCGGTCGCACGTGTCGTCCGGTGACCGCGTCTTCTCGCTCGCGCGTCAGTCGGTGGGGCGGTCTTGCGGGGGTGCGGCGGCATGGAAGTCGGCGCGCACGCGGTCGACGTACTTGTCGAGGAGCTCTTCGACGCGCGAGGGCGACGTCGAGCGCACGATGAGCCCGATGTGGTGTTTCTTGTCGAGGCGCCACACGATCTCGGGGTCGTCGAAGCCGCTCGTGTCCGGTGACTCTTGGCGAGCGAGAGAGACGAGGAGCCCCGCGTACTCATCGCGAATCGGCGGCAAGACGTAGTGACCGTCCTCGCCCGCCAGCTCGACGCGCGCCCATTCGCGCCAGGGGTTCAGCCCCGTCGCGGCCTCGATCATCTCGGCGATGTGGGCGCCCCCGACGCGCGCGCTCGTCTCCAAGAAGTACAGCTGGCCGTCGTCGGCGCCGCGGATGAACTCGGTGTGGGACGACCCGCGGACGAGGCGCATGGCGCCGAGCACGAGCGTGTTCATCTCGAGGAGCGCGCGCGAGTCGTCGGTCGCGGGCGGGAGGTTGCGCGACGTGAAGACGTCACCGCCGTGCGACACGTCGAGAGGTGGCCGGCCGTAGCGGCTGGCGCGCTGAAACACGACGCGGCTGTCATGAATCAGCGAGTCGACGTGGAACACGTCACCTCGCACGTATCGCTCGAGCACGTAGCCCGGCCGCTCGTCGCCGAGAGCGTCGATGACCTCCCAGAGCTGCTCTTTGGACGCGGCCTTCTTGATACCTATCGCGCCGGCGCTCGAGCGCGGCTTGACGACCCACGGCGCGGGGACGCGCTCGGTGAACGCGTTGATCCGGTCGTCGTTGAGCAGGTGGACGAAATCGGGCACGCGCAGGCCCGCGCTCTGGGCGCGCGTGCGCATGGCGAGCTTGTCGCGAAAGTAGCGCGTGGTCGTGTCGCCCATGCCCGGGATGCGGAGGTGCTCACGCAGCATCGCCGCGATCTCGAGGTCGAAATCGTCGAGCGGGACGATGCGGTCGAACTCGCGCTGGCGCGCGAGGTAGCTCACCGCCTTGAGCGTGTCGGCGGGGTTCCAGACCTTCGCCTCGTCCTTCATGTAGAAGAGCTCGTCGATGCTGTCGCTCGGCCACTTGTGGTCGTGCTCCAGGCTGGCAGAGGTCAGGAGCACGACCTTCCACCCCTCGCGCTTGCACGTCCTCACGAACTCGTGGCCCTTCTCGTAGCTCGCGATGATGAGGATGGTCTTCTGCCTGGTGGACATCCCCCGCATGATAGAAAGATCCAGGCCGCTGAGGACATGAGGATCGCGACTGATTTCGAAGGTGCTCGCATCGAGGTTCAGGGCGTAGAGGGCGCGCGCGCCACCCTCGCCATCCCGGCCGACCAGGGCGCCCCCCGCTTTCGCCAGCACTTCGCGTTCGACGTGGTGGCGCCGCCCGGCGTGGAGGTCGCGTGCGACATCGAGAACGCCGGCGAGTGCACGTGGGCCGACGCCTTCGGCGGCCCCTATCGAGTGTTCGTCTCGGACGGCACGCGGTGGGGGCGCGCGGAGAGCCGCCTCGACGCGGGCAAGCTCCGCCTCACCCACCGCATGACGAGCCCCCACGCTCGGTTCGCCTACTACCCGCCGTTTTTCAGCAGCCGCATCACGCGGCTCCGCAAGATCGCAGCCGCTGGCGGTGGCCGCGTCGAGCGCCTGGGGACGACGCCCGGCGGCAAGCCAGTCGAGCGCTTCGTGTTCGGCGAAGCGTCCACCCCGAAGCCCGCGATCTGGGTCGTGGCGCAGCAACATCCCGGTGAGGCGATGGCCGGCTGGCTGGTCGAGGGTTTGGTGCTCGCCCTCGCCGGCGGCCGCTCCCAGAGCCGCGAGCTCCTCGAGCGAGCCGTGGTCTCCGTCGTCCCCAGGATGAACCCCGACGGGGTGGCCGCCGGCAACCACCGCACCACCCCTGCCGGGGTCGACCTGAACCGCGCGTGGGGCGCCGCCGACGCCCCCGTCGAGGTCCGGTGCGTTCGCGACGCGATGCGCGCGTCGGGCGCGGCGTTGTTCCTCGACGTGCACGGCGACGAGCGGCTGCCGTGGGTGTTCACCCAGTCCGCCGATCCGGGCGGGCGCACCGCTTCGATCGCCAAGCAAGAGGCGCGCTTCGAGCAGGCCATGACGAAGGCGACGCCCGACTTTCAGACCAAGCACAAGTACCCGACCAGCCCGTCGAGCAAGCCGAACCTCGCGTTCGCCTCGACGTGGGCGCAGCTCACGCTGGGTTGTCTCGGGATGATCCTCGAGATGCCGTTCTCGGATCACCTCGGCCGGCCCGATCCGCGCGGCTTCTCACCCGACCGCGCCCGCGCGCTCGGCCGCGCGCTTCCGGTCGGGCTCGCGGCGGCGCTTACCGGCTGACGCCGCTCACTCGTAGACGACGAGGTACGACGACAAGAGGACATCGCCGGCGTTGGCCGGCGGATCGGCGTCGTTGTAGAGCCCGCGGTACGACACGGTCGCCGTCCCACCGGGCGTCACCTCGGAGGTGACGTCGACGATGAACGGCTCGACCTGCTGGCCCGGGCACCAGCCTCCGCGGCCGAACCACCACGTGCCGGCTTGGTTGGGCACCATCCCGCTCTCCATGGCGGGCATGCAGAGGTCCTCGCTGCCCGCGCCCGGAAACTCCTGCAGGTGCACCTGGCCGTCGACGGTGAACTCGTGCTGGTGGTTGCAGAACTCGGCGCACTGCCCGGTCGCCGCGCCGTGACCGGTCGTGAGCGCCCAGAGCTCGACCTTGGTCGCCGCCGCCGAGATCGGGACATCCACCGGAAGACGCGCGGCGTTGTACTGATCGTTGAACGGCCCGCCTGCAAAGAGGAACGTCGCCGCGCGAGGCCTTTGCCCCTTGCCGCGGTTCGAGAAGTGCAGGCGCAGTTGCGTCGCGGTGGGTTGGGTGTTCCACGACGGCGCGAACGACCACTTGAATGTCTTCGTTCCGCCCGCCAATAGGTGGGCCATCATCGGCGTGACGTCGACCACCCAGTGCGTCTCGCGGTGGTAGCTGGTGATGAAGCGCGCGATCTCGATATCGGCGCCCATCTCGTCGCGCACGTAAAGGTTGGCCAGGTAGTCCCACGCTCCGCAGTTGCCGATCTCGATCTGGTCCGGGTCGGGGCACTGCGACACGATCTCGACCTCGAAGGTGTCGAAGCCTGCCATCTCGGCCGCGGACGGAAGCGCCACCGTCGCCTCCGCAAACTCCTCGAGGATCTCGCCGTCGAAGAGGGTGACGACGGTCGAGCCCGGCTGCGACAGGTGCGCGAGGCGCTCGTGCTGCGCGTTGAAGTAGAGCGGCTCGTGGGCGTGGTACTTGAGGTTGTTTCTCCAGGGCCAGAACCCGGCGTTCGCGAGCGCGCTCGAGTAGCGGTCGACGTCGGCGAGGTAGCCGCCGCCGCGGACGCGCTGGCCCCGGTCGATGCCGAACCCGATGCGCCCGTGGCCGGTCAGCACGTCACCCAACCACCCCTCGATCCCGGCCGCCCGGTCGGCGATGACATGGAGGTGCCGGCGCCAGTGAGCGGCGTCTGCCGGCGGCAGCGTCGCGAGGAGCGCGTCGATGCGCCCCTGCATCGCCGTCGTGCTCGCGATCGCGAGCTCGTCCGTCCCTTCACGCGAAAAGAAGAAATAGTGGACGTTGCGCGGAGACGCCTCGATCAGCTCGTCGAGGTCCTCTTCCCACACGCTGGTGGGGTCGTCGTCGGAGACCGGCATGCGATCGGTCGAGAAGACGTAAGACTCGCAGCCGCTCCAGCGATCGGTCAGCGTCCAGGTCGAGCCGCCGACGAGGTTCACGGTGAAGTCGTCGGCCAGATCGCCGCGGTGCATCCCGTAGGGGCCGGGCGAGAAAGCCTCGATCTGCAGCCCGAGCTCGTCGCAGATCGCAGCCGGGTCCGGTTCCATCCCGCCCGCGCCCCCCATGCCCCCCGCGCCGGTCGCCGCGCCACCGCCGCCCGTCGCGGCGGATGACGACTTGCTCGCCGCCCCCGTCTCGCCATCTTCGGCGTCATCGGAGCAGCCGTTCGAAACCGCGAGGACCCAGAGGGGCAAGAGGGCGAGGAGGGACTTCAAGGCGCGCATCGGGGAGGATGCTCAGCTTAGCAGGATGGGGAAATCCCGTCCCGGTCGAGGCGGTGGTATGAATGGGCGCCATGCCGGGGGTTCTTCGTTCGACGCACGCGGGGCTATTGATTGCGGTGGCCGCCATGGCGACGTGCTCCGACGACGAAGCGTCGACGGAGGGGACCGGCGCCAGCTCGGGAAGCTCGTCGACTTCGACGACCGCTG
>CALKVR010000179.1 GCA_938004815.1 uncultured Polyangiaceae bacterium
CCGTCGGAAGGGCTGCGCGCCTGCAAGATCTCGCGCAGCGTCGGGTAGAGTCGGCCGTTCTTCTCGTGGAGCTCGAAGCGCAGGGCCAGCTGCTCCTTGAAGAACGAGCGGTGCATCTTCACGATCGCCGCCTCATCCTCGGCCCCGAGCTTCACGCCGTAGCCCTTGATCCGCTTCATGAGCGCGTCGCTCGCCGCCGTGAACGTGGCATCGGTCGCTTCGCCCGCGGTCGCCGCCTCGAGCACGGCGTCGATCGTCGCGCCTGGGGCGTTGGTCTTGGCGGTGTCGTGGGCGCGCCCGAGGAGCAGCGACACGAAGTGCGCGCGCGAGCTCGCGGCCTCGAAGGCCGATCGGTAGAGCAGGTGCAGCAGCATGTTCGCCCGCCGGATGTCGACGATGTACGCGGCGCTCGGGCGCGCCCGCGCGATGTACGAGAAGTTCTGCTCGGGCCCGACGCCCACGTAGACGCTGCCGGGCGGCGCGTGCGCTTGGAGGTCCTCGGCGACCTGGAGGTAGCTCGTCTCGTTCGTGATGAGGTTGTCCGAGAAGAAGTAGGTATCGGGCTCGGACAGGTCGTTGACCAGATCGGCGAAGCGCTTGGCCTCGGCCTCGGCGGCGCGTTTGGCCGATGCGGAGGGCGCGACATCGGCGCTCGGCCCCGTCTTGGCCGACGCAGGCACGTCGTGCGACGAGCGCAGGGCCGTCGTCGAGCCGTCCGAGGTGGGCGAGGTGGGGGCGCAGGCCGGGCCCACCCCGAGCGTGACGGCGAAAGCCAATGACCACGGGAGGATCGAGCGCCGAAGCAGAGTCATGTCGGGGGAACGCTACCTCGCGAGCCGCCATTCCGCACGGCGCGGCGCCCCGGCCCGGCATGCTACGTTTCGGGCCCATGCGTGGCCTGCGATTCGCTCGGACAGCGGCCCTCGTCCTCGGCCTCGGCCTGGTGGTCGCGCCGCGACCGACCGAGGCGTTCGTCTGGCCCAACGTCCCCGAGCGCATCGAGAAGCGTCTGGGCTCGACCGATCCAGCCGAGCGGCGCCTGGCGGCCCAAGAGATCGCGCGGCTCCCCGCCGCCCTCGCCAAGCCGCTCGTGCGCAAGGCGATGACCGACGAGGACGCCGAGGTGCGCATCGTCTCCGCCGCGATCGCGACCAAGCTCAAGCTCGAAGGGGCGGGGGATCTGGTTACGCCCTGGCTCGTCGAGCCCGACCCTCGCCTCCGGCTCGCGGCCTGCGAGGTCATCCGGGTCTCGCCGACCGATCGCTCGGTCGCGGCCCTCGGGCGCGTGCTCGCCGATCCCTCGAAAGACGTGCGTTTGGCGGCGGCGCGCGCGATGGGGCGATCGAGCTCGACCGAGGCGCCGAGCCTGCTCCTCGGGCACCTCGACGACAACGCGCCCGAGGTGCGCGCCGAGGTGTCGACCGCGCTCGGGCGCCTCGGCGATGCGCGGGCGGTCCTGCCGCTCGTGGGCAAGGTCCAGGACACGGACGCGGGCGTCCGCCGCGCGGTGGCGCGCGCGCTCGGCGAGCTGGGCGACAGCCGCGCCACGAGCGCGCTCGTCCTCGCGCTCAACGACTCGTCGCTGGAGGTTCGGGTCGAGGCCGCGCTGTCGCTGGGGCGATTCGGGGGCGACGAGGCCATCGTCGCGCTCGCGCCGCTCGCGCAGGCGGCCGTCGGAGTCGGTGCACGCGATGCGCCAGGCGGCGCTCCGCGCGCTCGGGCGCATCGCGACGCCGCGCGCCGTCGATCTCCTCGTCGCGGCGCTGGCCGGCGATCGGCCCGACGCGGGCCGCACGCCGGCCCGTGACGCGCTGGTCGCGGTCGGTCCGCGCGCCGTCAAGCCGCTCGTCGCGTTCCTCGCCGGGTCGCCGAGCGCCGACGCGGCCACCGGCGCCGTCCAGGCGCTGGGCGCGATCGGTGATCCTTCGGCTTCGCAGGCCATCGTGCGGGGCATGCGGCGTGGCGCGGTCCCGGTCAGCGCGGGCCTCGGCGCGCTCGCGACCCTCGGCGCCAGCGACGCGCTGCCAGCGGTGCTGGAGCTCGTCTCGGGTGAGGCGACGTCGACCCGGCTCGAGGCGATACGGGCAGCGCGAGAGCTCCTCGACCCGTCGCGCCCCGATGGTCGCGCCGTCGACCCCCTCGTCGACGCGCTGGCCGAGCCCGGCATCACGCTCGAAGAGCGGGCGGGCATGTTGGAGCTCCTCGGCCGAGCGGGGTCACCGCGCGGCGCGCCCACGCTCATCGCCCACGCGAAAGACAAGCAGGCTGCGGTACGGCGGGCGGTCTTCGTGGCGCTCGGAAATCTGTCCGAGGGCTCGGCCGCCATCGACGCCGCGCTCGCCACCGCGCTCGACGACGACATCGGCGCGCTCCGGACCGAGGCCGCGATCGCTCTGTCGAGAGTGGGCACCCCCGCGGTCGCTCCCGTGCTGCTCGATCGACTGCTCAAGTCGGCGGAGCAGGATCGGGGCGCGGTCGGGCTCGCGCTCGCGGGCGTCGTCGGGCGCAGCACCGACGCGGCGCTCGCGAAGCGGGTCGGCGGCGCCGTCGCGGCCGCGCCGTCGTCGGCGCGGGACGCGCTCATCGAGGGGCTCGGGCGCATGCAGTCGCCAGAGGCGCTCACCCAGCTCGCCGGGCTCGCGGGCGGCGCCCTCGACGACAAGCGTAAGTTGGCCGAGGCGCTCGCCGGTCACGGCGACGAGGGCCGAACGCTAGCGAGGGCGCTGGCGAACGATCCCGACGCGGCGGTGCGCGCCAACGCGACGTGGACCCTCGGGTTCGTGGGCGAGGCGGCTGACGCAAAGCTGCTCGGGGGCCTGATCCGGGACCCCGACGCGGCCGTCTCGGGCAACGCGGCCGCGTCGCTCGGGCGCCTCGCCGAGCGGGCCAAGAAGGCCGATCTCGCTGCTCCGCTCTGCAAGGCGCTCGCCGACGGACGCGCGTACGTGCGCGCCAACGCGCTCGCCGGGCTCGATCTCGCCGGCGCTGCCTGCGGGCCCGACGTCGTGGCGAAGCTCTTGGCCGACGACCCGTCCGACGTGGTGCGTGCCGGCGCCGCTCGGCACCTCCACCGCGTCGGCGGCAAGCCGGCCACCGCCGCCCTGCGACGCTGTCGTTCCGAGGAGCGGGTCCACCGCGTCGCGGAGCTCTGCGAGACACGCTCCCCGCCGACCGGCGGGGCGGGCAGCGCCGTCACGGTAGGTGCGAGTCGCACCTTCCCCCTGGTCGTGTTCGTGGTCCCGGACGGCGGCCACGAGCCGAAGGCGCGAGCCCCGTTCGCGCTCGTGCTGCCGGACGGCACGATGCGGCTCGGTCTCGCGGACCGTAGAGGCGCGGTTTTCGAAGCGAAAGTGCCCGAGGGCGATGTCGAGCTCGCGGTCCCGGCGCCGCTCGCGATCCAGCGGCCGTAGGCTGGGCAGGGAACTTTCGTCGCCCAAGATCGTCACAAAGCCGCTGTCCTAGGGGACGTAGAACGGGTGTCAGGGCCGCCCTGCTCCCTCCGTTCCCACTGGGAAGTGCCCCCTCAACCACGGCGTAATAGGTAGGCCATGCGCAACCCGACTCTCCCCTCCGTCGCTCTCGTCCTCGCTTCGCTGGGTCTCGCGGCCGCCGCAGGGTGCAGCGCCGCCCCTGGTGACGCGACCGTCGCCGCCGCCAAGAACGCGGCGGAGCATCCCCAAGCGGGGAGCTGTGAAGCCGGCGCCAGCGCGCTCAAGCCCATCGGTGACCTCGACCAATCGAGCGCGATCGCGCTCGGCACCTACGCCGAGGGCCCGCTCGCCGGCAAGACGATCGCCTTCGTCGCCGATGAAGACGCAAAGAGCGTCGTCGTCATCGACGTCGACGCGAAAAAAGAGCTCGCGCACAAGAAGCTCGCCGCCGCCCCGGGGCAGCTCATGGTCCTCGGCGACGGCCGTCTCGTGGTGACGGTCCGCGGCTCGAATCAGCTCGCGGTGCTGCACCCCGCGAACGACGGCTCGCTCGCGCCAGGCTGCGTCGTCGAGACGTCGGCCGAGCCGGTCGCGCTCGCGACGACGCCCGACAAGAAGACGCTCCTCGTGACCGCCGGCTGGGGCCGCGCGCTCGAGTCGTACGATACGGCCAAGCTCGCCAAGAAGGCGAAGGTCGAGCTCTCGCGCGAGCCGCGCCAGGTCGTCGTCGACGACGAGGGCAAGTACGCCTACGTCTCGCACGCGGTCGGCGGCAAGACGAGCGTGGTCGAGCTCGGTGCGATGAAGGCCGCGCAGCCGATCTCGTATCTGGTGAACCCGAACGTCGCCTCGCAGGAGTCCGAGCAGGATCGTCCCTTCAGTCTCACGTCGGCCGTGAGCGGCGCCGTCGGTGGCGGCGAGAAGCCGATCCCCGGCCGCTTCGGGACCAAGATGGGTTGCCAGGGCTTCCCCATGGTCAAGTCGGTCGAGCCCAAGGGCCGCATCCTCGCCCCGCAAATCCTCGTCGATCCGGGCGATCCCGAGAATCGAGCCCAGGGGTATGGCGACGCGAACCAGCCGACCGAGGTCGCGAACGTCGCCGTCATCGACGCGGGCACGCGCCGGCTCGTCAACGCTTCGGTGGCCCACAACCCCGATCGCCACTTCTTCGGCGGTGACCCGCGCGAGCCGGTCGCCGGCGAGTGCATCCTGCCGCGCGCGGCCGCCGTCGACAGCGCCTCTTCGACGCTGCTCGTCACGTGCCTCGGCATCGACTCGGTCGTGGCGTACGACGCCGCGAGCGCGAACCCCGTGACGATCGAGAAGGCGCGGTGGGACGTCGGCTCGGGCCCCACCGGCATCGCGGTCGACGGGGCGAAGCGCCGCGCGGTCGTGTGGTCGCAGTTCGAGCGCTCGGTCGAGATCCTCTCGCTCGACGCGATGGGCGAGGACAACAAGGCCAGCAAGAAACACGACCGCCTCTCGCTGAAGGCGATGGAAGAGCCGGTGCCGCTGGCGTTCGTGCTCGGCCGCCAGATCTTCCACGCGGTCGGCGACGCCCGCATCTCGAGCGACGGCCGCGCGTGCGCGAGCTGCCACCCGGACGGTCGTGACGACGCCATCACGTGGGCGACGCCCGAGCGGCCGCGCCGCACGATCATGCTCGCCGGTCGCATCGCCGGCACCGAGCCGCTGGCCTGGAACGGCACCAGCAAAGACCTGCGCGACCACCTCGGACACACGTTCGAGCGTCTCAACGGTCAGGGCCTGCGCAACGTCGAGCTCGAGGCCCTCGTCGCCTACCTCGAGGCGATCCCGACCCCGCCCAAGGAGCAGGTCGAGAACGTGGCGATGGTGGCCAAGGGCAAAGAGATCTTCCACTC
>CALKVR010000180.1 GCA_938004815.1 uncultured Polyangiaceae bacterium
CGCCGCGGTAGGATCGCGCCGCGGCCGCCTATCGATCCACGTAGCCGCTCACGCTCTTGATCGCTTTCATCGGCTCGGGCGCCTTCGTGTCCTCTTTCACCTTCTTCTGGACGAAGGCGTCGCTGAGCGCGAACGCGAGCTCGTGGCTCGGGTCGATCCGGTAGACCGAAGTCGTCGCGGCAGATGTCGCCGTCGCCGCCTTGTACATGTCGATGTTCGAGCTCAGGCCGAGGACACCGTCGGGAAACTGGCCGAGCGCCCCCTCCTTGGCGGCGAGGGCCTTGCGTCCATCGACGTCGATCACCTTGTCTGCCGCCTCGAGCACGCCCGACTTCTCGAGCGCGGGGATGATGCTGTCCGGCTTGATCGCGCCGCCGAACGCGAACACCCACTGCTCCTGGTTCTTCGCCGGGCCGATGTTCTTCACGCACATCGCGCCGTTGTGGATGCTCTGTAGCGTGAGCCCCGCCTCTTTCATGAAGGCCTGCACCTTCTTGGTCGAGGCCTGCTTGGGATTGGGGCTGGCGATCATCTCCTCGAGCAGCGGCACGATCTCCTTCGTCATCGCCGGGTTCTGCATCAGCTTGGAGAGGTTCACCGTGATCACGGCCTCGCAGTCGGCGGGCATGTGGGCCGACGAAGCGGACCCGCCCGCAGGCGAGGCAGGCGTGCTCGGCGCCCCGGAGCTGGGCGCGCGCGCCGACTTGTCGTCGCCCTTGTCGTTCTTCTTTTTCTTCTTCTTGTCGTCGTCGTCCTCGTCCTCGTCGTCGGACGAGTCCTTCTTGGCCGACGATTTGTCACCCGTGAGCTCCTTGAGCTTGTCACAGCCGCCGACGGTGATCGGCAGCGTCATCGCCAGGGCGAGGGAGAGCACGAGATGCTTCATGGACGCTCCTACCAGGTCGGGTCGGTGTCTTCGGGACGCTCGATGCCGACGAGCTTGTACCCCTTGCTGCCGAGATCGTAGAGGTGCGCGCGCAGCGGCCCCTCGGATGCGCCGTTTTGCACGTCGACGACGGCGTAGCGCTCGGGGTGGGCGTCGGCCAAGCCGTCCTGGCCCAGGCGCGGGAGCTTCACGCAGACCGCGCCGTCGGGCCCGAGGCGCGTCGTTGTCGACTGCGTCTTGTCGAGCATGGTCCCCGACCACACGTTGGCGCTGTACTTGAACTTGTTCTCGGGCCAGGTCTTGGCCTGGCGAGCCAAGTCGGTGGCGCAGAGCTCGTCGCCCTGGACGCGAACGTCGGCGAGCGACGAGAGCTTCTCGAAGTAAAACTCGCGGATCTTGTTGCGCCGCTTGATGAGCGTCTTGGTCAGGACCTGGGAGTGGAACGGATTCGAGTAGTCGCCCACCGCCACCGCCTCTTTCACCAGCTCGTCGTCGAAGCGCGTGATGATGCGGGCCGCCCAATGACCGTCGAGCGTCGTCATGCGCGCGAAGGCAGGGTTCGGGTACCCGCCCTTCCAGCCCTCGGGCTCGAACTCGTCGGCCGGGAAGTACGCGAATAGCTCGGCCCCGGGGGTGAGTTTGGCGCGGTCCCACGGACGCTCGAGGATCCCCAGCGTGATGAAGTCGAGCGCGACGTCGCCCGGATCGAAGTAGTAGCTCTTGTTGATGCGGCGGTTGAGGCTGTCCCACTCCCAGTGGCTGCCGAAGCAGTCGCCGAGATCGATGTACCAGTGGATCGTGTGGCCCGGCGAGCCGTCCTTGTACTCCTTGTCGGCGGCGTGCCACGTCGTCATCGAGTTCTGCTCGCGTGAGTCGAAGTGTCCGAGCCACGCCGCGATCAGGCGCGCGCCGCGGAGATCGCGGCGATCTTCGTGGGGGATCACGTCGTTCGGATCGTCCTTGCGCGTGCCCTCGTACTTGAACGGCCCGATGGTGCGGCCGCTGAGCCAACGTGACGCGAGCATCCGGTACTTGCCGTCGCGCTTCTGCGCCCCCTCGAGGATGCCGTTGAGCTTGGCCTCGTCGAACGGGCGCTCGACGCCGCTGTTGTCGGCCGACATCAGCCCTGGCTTGAGCTTGAGCAGGCTCTTGTCGATGTAGACGGGGGTGTCGCAGGCCGCGTACCAGCCTGCCGCGTGGTAGAAGCGCGAGGCGATCGCAGTCGCGCCGGTCGCTTTCTCGCCCTCGCGCGCCTGATCCGCCTTGAGCATGAACTTGCCCTTGCCCTCGATGGTGATTCGAAAGCCGGGGTTCGCGCCGTTGGGCTTGCCTTGATCGATGACCCATGACCCGTCCGGATCGGTCGTCGGGTCGAGGATGTCTTTCGGGCACGAGCCCTGGCGGACCTCCTCTTTCGTCATCGGGCGCACGCCGATGCGGTTCGTGAACCACGAAGAGTCCGGCACCTCGTCCATGGAGTTCACGTTCTTCGCCTCGAAGCCGAGGTCGGCGGCGAAGAGCTGCACGAGGGGGCGGAAGAGCGTCTTTTCGGCGACGTCCCAGGCGAAAGGCGAGATGTACTCCTTCGGCCGGCAGTGCTGCTCGACCTCGCCGTCGTCCTCGTGCTCGTAGCAAGGAACCGCCACCGGACGGAGATCGTCGTCGACCCAGACGGGATCACGGAGCGGGAACCGGCGCGGCTCGCTGGAGCAACCCAAGGAGCCGAGACAGCCAACGCCCGTGAGCACGAGGGCGACTCCCAGGACCGGACGGCGCATCGGGCACACTCTAACGTCTCTTTTGGCTCACGGGAACTCGGGCCAGGGGTCGCCCGTGGCCCACCGGTATCGCAGGCCGATCTGGCCCAGATCGGCGCCCGCGAGGCCGATCTCGTCGGGCGACAAGAGCGTGAGCGCGGCCACGCCGACGGCCTCGAGGTGGTGGGTGAGCGATATCGCGATCGCGGGACCGGTGCGGACCCACACCGCCTCGCGCTCGGGGTTGCCGATCACGTCGACCACGCCCCCGATGCGGAACGTCGGCGGATCGCCGATGCCGGCGAGGTACTGGGCGCGTCCGCGGATGACGAACGGCGGTTCGACGATGGCGCGCAGAGCCTCTTCGTAGACGTAGTAGGGCTCGGGCACGCCGAGGATGCCGTAGGCCGAGATGGACCCGCCGATTTTCCCGATCGGCAGCGGTATCTCGAACGCGAGATCGCCCTCGAGGCTGAGGTAGCGAGAGCGCTCGCCCTCGTCGACCTCGAGCTCGGGTCGCGTGATCTGCGGCTTGGGCTCGACGAAATTCTGGGTGATCCCAGCGAAGTATCGAGCGCCGGCGCGGATGCTGCCGAAGGGCGCGACGCCGCGGAAGCCGCTGAAGATCGTGCTGCCGCGGAGGCTGATCTGCGAGGTCGCCTCGGCGCCGACCCACGCGTAGTGCGGCCGACCCCAGCCCGCGTCGAGCTCGGTGCGGAGCGAGATGCCGCCCGACTCGAAGACGGCCGCGAGGAACGGGCGCGCCTCGCCCGCGCTCCAATACGGCCGCTGCACCCCGATGTTGGAGCGCAGCTCGGCGGGGAGCGCGGAGCCCGGCGGCAGCCCCTGGACGTCTTGCGCGGACGCGACACGCGTGAGCGCGAGCACGGCGGCGACCGTCGCGAGGCAGCCTGCGGCGCGACGAACCTGGCGCGCGCTCAAAACGCCCCCGTGACGCTGAGGCCGCTCCCGGTCGGGAGGACCGATATCGACGGCGCGATGCCGCCCATCTTCTTGGCGTTGTCGTCCCAGGCGTAGTGAAACGCGTATGGGATGGCGACGCCCGAGATCGTGCCGAACGCGGCGCCGGTGAGGACGTCGGTGATGTAGTGCTGATCGGCCGAGACGCGCAGGATGCCGACCGCGCTCGCGAGCGCCATCGACGTCACGCACGGGACGGCCTCACCGGGGCCGCCGCCATAGAGCGGGAGCTCGGCGTGGTGGACGCACGTGAGCGTCGCCATCGTGAAGGCCGCGGTCGCGTGGCCGCTGAAGAAGCTGCGGTATCGGTTGTTGCCCAGGCAGTCGGTCGACTCGGCCTCGGGCGAGCGGTTGCAGTACCCGCGCGCGTAAGGGCGCTCGCGCCCGGCCGCGCCCGCGATGAGGCTGTTGATCGCGGCGCTGAACGAGATCGTCTGCACGTCGACGAGCGTCATCTGCCAGGCGGTCGAGCCCTTGTCGTGAAACCACCACGTGACGATGAGGTTGTCGACGAAGCGCTGGTTCAAGAGGAGCGCGAGCCCGATGTCGCTCGCGTCGCGGGCGTAGCGGCCGCCCTCGGGGATCTTGATCCTGAGCGCGTCACGCGCGGCCTCGTCGAGGCCGTTCCTGGCCCGCATGCGCTCGCCGCCGGGGATGGCGACCGAGCCGACGGCGGCGAGCGCTTGACCGATGACGATGCCGATCTGATAGGTCCGGAACTCGGGCCATCGCCACGAGAGGCGTGCGGCGAGGGACGGTGACTTTCTCTCGACCTGCGGCTGGCGAGGGCCCGGGGGCGGCGGCTCGGGCTCGAGCTTGGGCTTGGGCGCCGGGAGCGGCTGCACGACCTTGGGCGGCGGCTGGCCGGCGGACGTGACGACGTCGGGCTCGGGATCTTGCTTCTTGGGCGCAGGGCTCGGCGACGGCGCGGGCTGCGCCGACGCGGCCGCCGACCAGAGCGCGACGACGAGCGCGCTCGAGAGCACACGACAGCCCGTGACGACCCCCCTCCAGCGGCGCGAAGGCTCTCGAGTCAACCGGTCTTTTCCGTCAGGCGAGCGTACGCAAGGTAGACCGACTCGAGGAGCCCCGCGAGCCGAATGGCGCGGTCGACGAGATCGGCGCGCTCTTCGGCCTCTCGCGGCTTTGGCGGTAGGTCGACGGCGGCGCGGCGGTGCGACCGTCCGAGGATGGTGCCGACGGAGCGCGCCACCTGCGACAGAGTCTTGCCGACCGACAGCCGAGCGAGCTCGAGCTTGTCTTCTTCGGGGCAGAGCTTGCGGCCCAGGAACGAGCCGAGCGGCGTCTCGGGGATAGCCGCGAGCTGGCGCGGAGGCGTGGAGACGAGCGCGCGCGCCGCGCTCACGACCCGCGTCGATGGGCACTCGTCGACCGGGCCGAACAAGGCTTCCATCGCCGACGGCTTGGCCTCTTTGAGCTCGAAGATGCGCTCCTCTTTCTTGTCGTCGACGAGCAGAAGCGCGATCCGCCGGCGGCCGAGGCTGCCATTGCCGGCGACGCGGTGCGCGGCGTCTTGCACCGACCAGCTGGCGGCGTGGGACGGCGCGGCCGAGCCGAGCGCGGCCTTGTAGGCCTCGATGAGCCCGGGCAGCTCGGCCGTCTCGTCTTCATCGAGGTCGAAGTACCGGTCGCCGCGAGAGAAGCGCCGCTGCCCGTTCTCGACGGGGGCGCGCATGTCGAGGAGCTCTTTGCGCGAGCGCTTCGCGGCGCGGTCGCAGAGCTCGGCGATCGGCTTGGGCAGGTTCTGCGGCACCTCGTTGCCGGCGAGCGCTTCTTCGTACGCGTGCAAGAGATCGTGAACGAGCCCCAGCGACTCGTTGGCGGTGGCTTGAAACGACCGACCCGCGAGCAGGACGCTGGTCGAGAGCCGGAGGGTGTCGACCCAGAGCGGCGCCACCCCGGCGTCGTCGAAATCGTTCAGGTGAAAGACGATCTCGTCGGCCTCTGTCCGGTAGGCGCCGACGTTCTCGAGGTGCATGTCGCCGACGACGGCGCCGCGCGGGCCCCCCTCGAGCCCAAGGCTCGGCTCGAAAGCGAGGATCTCGTAGAACAGGCGCGCGCTGCCGCGCAGGAAGCCGAGCGGGCTCTCCTGGAGGCGCTTTTTCTTGCGCTCGAAGAGACGGTTGTGGCGCGCGGTGCTGGCGCGATCGATGACGATCTGACGCGCCGCGAGCGCGAACGGATCGAGCGAGCTGACGGGACCGTCGCTCACGCCTCTTTCCCACCCTTGTCGGCGCCCGGATCCTTTTCGCTCTTTGCCGCGGTCAGCTTGGCGTTCTCGCGGATGATGGCGGCCGCGATCACGAGCCAGAGCAGCACCAAGCCGGCGTTGATGAACCCGAACGTGCGCACGCCCAGGTTCAGGAGCTGCGCGAAGACGAGCACGCAGAGGGCGGACGTAACGTCACCCAGCCGAACGAAGAAGGTGTCGACGGCCTGCTTGGCGAGGTACTTCATCCGCCGGGTGGTCGGCAGCCAGAGCATGTTGCGGAGCGTGTTGTTCAGCGAGTAGTCGACCGAGTTCTCGGCGATCTTCGTCCACTTCACGATGCTCCATAGCGGCACGAGGGCGATGGCGGCCGCGTCGACGAAGGCGACGACCGGCAGGATGAAGAACGCGCGCTTGAGGCCGAGGTACTTGACCGCGCGCGACACGACGAAGCTCTGGAGCACGACCCCGAGGATGTTCACCCAGTTGTAGAACTCGCCGAAGAGCGCGGTGCGCAGGCTCTTGATCCCGTCCGCGTCGAGGCCTTGGGCCTCGCCGCGCTCCTTGGCCAGGGCGGGGATGAGCTCGTCTTTGACGTACTCGGCGTTGGTGTTGACGAGCGTGAACACCGTGGCGAACGCCGCTATCAAGAGGAGGTAGCGGTGCTTGAGGACGAGCTGGAACGGCCCGTCGTCGCCCTCCTCGGCCTTCTTCGGCTCTTCGGCGTCCTTGTCGGCGGCGTCCGCCGCCTTGGCCTTGTGCGCCGCGACCGCGTCTTGCTCGCGGCGCGACACGAGCAAGGTGAGCGCGGTGCTGACGGCGAGGAGCACCGCGCCGACGATGAACATCGGCTCGGTCCCGATTTTCTTCGCGTAGGTGGTGACGACGGTGGAGCCGACCGCCGACCCTACGCTCTGCCCGATCGCGACCAGCGGGAACAGTCGCTTGCCCTGGTCCTCGGAGTAGATGTCGTTCGCCAGCGCCCAGAACTGGGCGATGATCATCATGTTGAAGATGCCGACCCAGAGAAAGAAGCCGAGCGCGAAGACGAGCAGCCCGGTGCCCTCGCGGGTCTGAGGCAGCAGGCTGAGAGCGAAGAAGCCGATCAGGTTGAGCACGAAGAACGTGCCCACCCCGAAGAGGAGCTTGTTGCGCGGCACCCGCGAGGCGAACCGACCGTACGCCGGCACCGCGCCCAGGAGGGCGACCGCGATGGCGGCGCCCATGTAGCTCTTGTACTTCGCGCCGTCGGGGACGCCCGTGATGAGCGAATCGCGGACGGGCTTGAGCACGTAGTAAGCCGCGAGAAGAAAGAAGATCCCGAGCGCGAGGAGGAGCGCGGTGATCGACTCGCCGCGGCGCACGTCGGCAAAGACGCTCAACACTCGCTCGAGCGGGCCCTTGGCCTTGTCCGCGTCTTTTCCGTCCGACTCCGCTGCCAAGATGTCCTCCGTCTCGCGCGCGCCGCCCAGGGCGCCGGAGACGAGCGAGGCTAGCTGTCCAGGAACAACCTCGCCAAGCTCATCCTGAGCGCCGACGCCAGCTCGGGGTGGACCTCGAGCACGGCGAGCTGTGTCGAGGCCTCGAACCGGGTCGTGATGAGCGGGGTGAGCGCCAGCGCCTCATAGGCGCGTGGGACACCTGCGAGCGCGTCCATGATCCCGAGGACCGTCCCGGCGCCCACGACCACACTCTCTCCGTCGGCGTTGGTGCAGCGGACCTTGCCGAACTCGATTCGCGTCGAGAACGCGGCCTGATCGCCGATGTGCCAGAGCTCGGCGGCCTCCGGGTAGCGCACCTCGGTGGCCCGACGCGCGATTTCGGCGACGGCGTCGAGGTGCGCCCGGCCGAACAGCGGACCGCTACGAATCATGAGCACGCGCTCGACCACGGTCGGCTCGCGATCACGCCACACCCCGACCTCGGGCTCCCCCGCGACGCGCGGGAGCTTGCCGCGCCGATCGAGCAACCCGGCCGCGAGCAGGCGCAGCGTGTTCCGAGCGATGGCGAAGCTCTCGAACACGTTGATCCGCACGACCTCGGCCGGGAGCTCGAGCAGCACGCTGTCCTCGAGCACCACCGCCGACGGCCCTACCTCGAAGCCGGCGAACAGCGAGAGGAGACCGACACCACCCTGGCCGCGCATATCGGCCACGAGCCTGTCGTCGTGCCGGACCTCGACCCGGCCGTCGGTCACGAGCCACACCCGCTCGAGCGGGTCGCCCTGACGGGAGAGGACGGTGCCCTTCTTCGCCTTGCGGAGCTTGGCGTGCCGCGCGATGCGCAACAGATCGTGGTCCTCGAGCGGGGCAAAGTTCGGGTTCTTGCGGAGCATGAGCACCCGATCTCGGACCCCGGCCTGTGCCAGATCACCCAGCACGAGCGGCCTCCGCGGCGGGCGTGCCCCCGAGCGACGGCGGCGGCCGCCCCTCGAGGATGTCGAGCGCCCGCGACACATCCGACGAGCCGCGCCCCGCTCGCTGCATGTCTCGGAGCTTTTCGGCGGCGCGCTCGAGACCGAGCTCGGCCACGTGAAAGGCCGCCATGTCACGCACGATCGCGCTCGAGCTGCCGAGCAGCATGATGACCATGGCGTCGTAGTCGCGCTCGAGCGGCGTGTGGTACTCGGCGGCGGCGGCGAGGCGCGCCTCGTCGTCGATGTCGTCGACGAGGCCCACGACCGCCTCGCGCAGCGGTGACTTGAGCAGGTTGTCGGTCAGCTCGACCGCGTTCGACCGAAAGCCCCGCTCACCGCTCTCGATGGCGAGGTAGATGTCGCCGAACCGATGCTGGGGGAACGCGAGCCCGAGGAGGCGAAAGATGCGCCCGACCGCGCTGTTCTGCTTGTCCGACAAGAGGTCGACCAAGAGGCCATGGCCCACCCCCGCCCGCTTGGGGTCGACCGCGGCGCCCGCCTCGAGGACGAGGCGACGGTCGAGGTAGCGGTACGCGCGCGACACGTTGATCCGGATCTCGTCGTCGATGAGACGCCGCTCGAGGCGCACCTCGGGGTGCTGCTCGAGGATGTTGCCCAAGGCGACGATGCTGCGAAACCGCACCATGCCGTCCGGCTCCTTGCGCAAGTTGCCCAGCAGGGTCGGCGCCGCGCGCGCCGCGTCGAGGAGCGCCAAAGCGGACGGCACCGCCCACCGCACCGCCGCCGGAGAGTCGGTGTCGCACAGGGCCGCCTCGAGCGCGGCGAAACCGACCGCGCCCGTCCGGGGCAGCGCGGCGCGGATCGACCGCTGGAGCTGCTCCTCGCCGAGGAGGGCCACGAGCGCGCGCGCAGCCCGAGGGGTCGCCACGTCGCCGAGCGAGTGGACGGCTGACTTGCGCACCTCGAACTCTCCGCTGCGCGCGAGGTCTTCGAGCACGTCGTCGAACCGCGTCGCGCCGCGCCAACCGAGGACCTCGCAGACGACGATCTGCGTCGACGGCGCCGCGCCGTCGAGGACCGCGAGCAGCGCGCTCCGCGCGGCGGCCGCGTCGCCCTGGGGGCTCGTGGCCAGGATGGCGGCGATGGCGGCGCGCCCCTCGGGTGAAGGCTCCTCGTCGTAGGCGCGCTTGAGAAATTCGACGTTGGGCTCGATGGCTGCGCGCGCCGCGTAGGCCTCGGCCCGCAGGCGCGGGCTCTTGCTCGCGAGCAGGTGGCTGTCGATCGCGTGCAACGCCGCGCGCCGGCGGGTGCGCGAGAAGAGCCGGAGCGCGGCGACGACGACGTCGGGGTTCGGGTGATAGAGGATGAGCGTGGGCACGAGGTGCGCCTTGCGCTCGCGCTCGAGGATGCCGAGCGCCGCCAGCACCTCCTCTTCGGACTCGCTGTCGAGCGTCGCGATGAGCGTCTCGAGCGACGCGAGGTCGAGCTGCGGCGCGTGGAAGCTCCTGCGCCGGGCTCCGCTCAGCACGACCGGCGTCCGAAACTGCTCGACGTAGTGCGGCCGCAGGCGCAAGCATCCGATCGCCCAGGCGAGCGCCGAGGCCGCGAGCGCCCAGGCGACGCCGCGGTGGACGCCGATCGCCTCGGTGCCGAGGATGACGGCCGAGGCGAGCACCTGGCCGCCGCGCTGACCGATCACTTCCATCGCGGCCTTGACGGTCCCCCGGGCCGACTCCGAGAGCGGCACGATGAGCAGCTCCATCGCTGTCTTGTGCAGGCTGTACCGGAGCGCACCGTCGGTCGCCTTGACGGTCAGCGCGGCGCCGAGCACGCCGGTGATCGCGACGCCGCTACCGGAGATCGCAAGAAGCGCCGGCAAGATGGCGAGCACGATGGGCGGCGCCAGGCGGCGCAAGACGTAGCCGACGCCGGCGAGCTGGACGACGAGCGACAGCGCGTTCAGCACCGTATAGGTGGCGCCGAGCGCTTCTGCGAGGCGGTCCTTCGGCAGCGCGTCGACGATCGACGTCTTGAACACGTAGTCGGCGAAGACGAGCGTCGCCGAGGCGAGCAGCGCGATCGCGACGAGGCGGCGCGCGTACGGACCGCGAAAGATGTGCGCGTACCCCGCGATGCCGACGGGCGCGCCCTCTTCGCGGGTCTTCTTCTCGGGCACCGCGCCCGGCTCGAGCCTCAGAAAGACCAGCGGCAGCACCGACGCGACCAGGAGCCCGAGGCCCGAGACGGCGACGAGCCAGCGCGGGGGCGCGACGCGGAGGGCGAGGGT
>CALKVR010000181.1 GCA_938004815.1 uncultured Polyangiaceae bacterium
GGCCGTCGGAGGTGAGCTCGCGGATGTACACGATGCGGGCCCCCAGCATGAGCGGAAGCAAGAGGCCGCACGTGAACTCGAACGTGTGATGCAGCGGCAAGACGCTCAGCACCTGGTCACGGGGCCCGAGCGGGAAGAGCGGCGCGAGCGCGGCCAAGAGCGCGGTGAAGTTCTTGTGCATGAGCATCACGCCCTTGGGCTCGCCGGTCGTGCCGCTCGTGTAGAGGATGCTCGCGACGTCTTCGCCCGAGGGCTTCGCGCCCTGGAAGCGGTAGCGGGCGAGGCGCGCCTCGCCCTCGGTCGGGCTGGTCAGGCTGGCGAGATCGAAGATCGGTGTGCTCGGCGCTCTCTCGCGGACGTGGGGCGCGCCCTTTTCCTCGATCGTCTCGTCCCAGATGCAGGCCACGGCCGCGCTCGATCGAACGATGTTCCAGAGCTGCGGCCCCTCGAGCGCCGGGTCGACGGGCACGACGACCGCGCCGGCCCGCAGGATGGCGAAGTAGGCCATGCCCCAGCCAGGGCGGTTCCGCCCGCCGAGGACGACGCGATCGCCCTCTTTGACCCCCGCTTCGCGCAGCACCTCGGCCGCGAAGTGCGAGACGTCGCGCCAGTAGCGGTAGGTGACGCGCGTGAGACCGTCGTCGGTGATCTCTTGGAGGGCGAGCGCGTGGTCGTGACGCTCGGCGACCTCGTCGAGCAAGTCGAGGAGGTGATCGTACGAGCGGAGCGCCTTGAGCTCGCGCGTCATCTTCTCGTCGATCTCCGGCATGATCCACTTCTCCAGACCGGGGAGGTGGACCTCGTACATCCACTGGCGCCAGTCGATCGACTCGGGATACCAGACGAACTTCGCGCGTTCGTCGGCCGGCATCCGCGCCATCGCCTCGCGGGTGTTGGCGCACGAGAACACCCAATCGGACTCGGCCGTGAACGGCACGAACAGATCCATGATGTCGCCGGTGCGATCTTCTTGCTTGGCCGCGCCCTGGAGGGCGCGCGCGGCCGGCTTGAAGATCGACGAGAGCGGGCCGACCGCGGCCCGGTCGAGCACCTTGGAGACGCCGCGCATCGCCGACGCGAACTGGTGCGGGCCGAGCGTCTGGTAGTCCTTCTTCGAGACGCCCATCGACTCGAAGTGCTGCGACACGAGGTCGAAGACCTTGGTCGTCTTGCCGTCCTGGACGCGCTTGCGCTTGTAGAGGCCGATGAGCTCGAGGTACCGCGTCATCGAGCAGCCGTTGGTGTCGGTGACGCCGTACTGGTAGACGGGCTTGTGCGTGCCCTGGATGAGCTCGCACAGCGAGGCGATCATGCCCGCCGCGACCATGTCTACCGGGATGATGTCGAGGTGGACCTTGGGGTCGCCCGGGAAACGGACGATGCCGTTCAGCGCCATGTAGATGAACGGCGCGCTCGTGTTGATGCCCTCGTTCCAGCCGGGGAACGGGTACTCGCAGCTCGACTCGACGACGGCGGGGCGAACGATGGTGTACGAGAGGCCGCTCGCGGCGAGGGCCTGCTCACCGATGCTCTTCGTGTACGTGTAGATGTTCGACCAGCCCCAGAACCGCGCGCGCTCTTGCCCCGCGTCGATGAGCTGCTTCTCTACGAAGCGGCGCTTCACCTTGGCGAGCTCGTCCTCGAGGGCGTGGCCGCGCGACGGCTCGCCCCGCTCCTCGAGGTTCTTCTTCGCTTGATCGAGGAACGCGCTCTGGCGAAACGCGTCGTTGGACCGGTGCCGCGCCATGCGCACGAGGTCGAGGCACTCTTCGATTTCGCGCTGCGGGTCCCAGTGGGACCGCTCGAGCTGGCGGCCCTTGCGGTACTCACCGAGCAAGCGATCTCCGGCGGCGCGGGGGAACGGAACGCTCAGCGGGTCGGCCTCTTCGATCACGCCGGAGCGGTAGCCCGCCACGTAGCAGGTGCTCGTGTGCATGACCGGCGCGTCGAGCGCGCGCGCGAGCGAGACGAGGTTGTTCACGCCGAACGCGTTGACCTCGAGCGCCTCGTCGAGCGGCGGGTCGAAGTCGACGACGCCCGAGACGTTGACCACGGCGGTGATCGAGCCCTGCAGCTGCTGCACGAGCGCGGGGTCGATCCCAAGGCGGTCTTGCACGATGTCGCCCGCGACGGGCGTGATCTTCTGGCGGATGAACGCCTCGAACCCCGAGCCCGGGTGCTGCTCGCGGACGGGATCGAACGTGGGCGAGGTGACGATCTGCGACCAGAAGCGCTCGTCGGCCGTCTGGTCCTTCTTCGGTCGCACCAAGAGGTAGAGGTGGCCGACCTCGGGGAAGCGATGCAGAAGCATCGCGACCCAGACCTTGCCGAGGAAGCCGGTGCCGCCCACGACCACGAGGCGGGCGCCGCGCAGGACCTCGGACGGGACGAGAGAGCCTTGGCTCGGGACAACGGCGAGAGGCCCCGGCGTGGCGCCCGAGACCCCGTTGGACTGCGACGGATCGTGGCTCATGACAAAGCACGTGACCGTTCGGTCACTTTGGCCGCTTCTCCAGGAAGCGGACGCGCGGAATCGCCCCTCGCTGGGGGCGCGTCAAGCGGACCTGTGCTTGTGCGGCGCGTTACACTCGGCGGATGGGCCAGGCACCCCCCAGCGAAGACCCCGAGATCCCGGACTGGGTCCTCGGCGCGGGGCGGCTCCTCGGCCTGAGCCCCATCCAGACGCGCTGGAAGATCCTGGCCGCTCACCGCAAGTGGCGCTCATTTCGCCGCGAGCTCGAGCCTGCCTCCCGCGGCTTCGAGCACCAGATCTGCGTCGAGTGCGGCGCCGTTCAGCCCCACGAGGCCAAGGTCTGCTCGAGCTGCGGCGACAAGCTCGCGTCGCCCGGTGGGCGGTTTCTCCGCAGCCTCGGCCTCTCGGTCCCGACGTTCGTCTCGGTGAGCTCGCTGCTCGGGCTCGCCATCATCGTCATCTATTTCCGCATGATGACGGAGTGGAAGGGCCAGGGGCTGATGGGCTGGGACATGGAGGCGCTCCTCGCTCACGGTGGGCTGTACCCGCCGCTCGTCTTCGAGAACGGGGAGTGGTGGCGGATCGGCACCGCCAATTTCCTCCACATCGGCGTCTGGCACGTGTTCTTCAACATCGCGGGCTTGTCGCAGGTCGGCCCCTCCATCGAGGACGTCTTCGGTCGCGCGCGGATGGTGTTCTTCTTCTTGCTGACAGGCATCCTCGCGATGGGGGCGAGCGCGATCATCCAGCCGATGACGCCGACCGCGGGCGCGTCGGGTGCGCTCATGGGCTTGATCGGTGTCGCCGCCGGCTGGGGGCACCGCCGCAAGACCAGCCACGGCAAGGCGATCCGCGACCAGATGATCAAATGGGGCGTCTACACGATGCTCTTCGGTCTGGTCGTGGGGGCGAACCACGTCGCCCACTTGGCTGGCTTCATCGCCGGCGCCGTGATCGGCGCGGCGTTTCCTCCCGACACGTTGGAAAAGACGAAGGGCTCTCCGGCTTCGATCGTCATGGGCATCGTCGGCGGCGTCGGCTGCGGCGTCCTCGTGCTGCTGACGCTCGTCCCCCCCGCCTCTTCTCGGGAGCTCCCGGCGAGGTCCTCGTCGTCAGAAACAGCACACTGAGGCGCGATGCCTCGTCGGGCGTCGATCCGCGCGCGGCCATGCGATCGATCCTGTCGCGCGCGCGCCGCTCGGCTAATCGTAGCGTGTGCCCTCCGACCTCCAGGACTCGAGCTTTCTCCGCCGGCGTCTGGTCATCGCCCTGGCGACGCCGATCGTGATCCTCCTCCTGCTCGGCGGGGTGCTCGGCCGACAGATCCTGCTGATGACCGAGGACGCAGAGCTCGTCGACACGACGGATCAGATCATTCGCCAAGCCACCGAGATCAAGCTCGGCATCGTCGATCAAGAGACCTCGCTGCGTGGCTACCTCATCACCGAAGACCCCGTGTTCCTCGAGCCGTTCGAGCGCGCCAGCCCGCTGATGGGCTTCGCCCGGCTGGACGAGGTGTTGATCGATCCCAACCAGCGCGTGCGCTTCGCAGAAGCCAAGCGTCGCTACGAGGCCTGGCTCGAGCTCGCGCGCCCGCTCACGAAGGGCGAAGGCCTCGCCGAGGGGCGCACCCCCGCGTCGATGCAGCAGCGCCGGCAGCGCATGGACGCCGTTCGGGAGTCGCTGCGGGCGGCGATCGACGCGGCGCACGACCTCCGGCGTGATCGCGCGGCGAGGTCGGCAGAGTCGACCGACACGACCTCCAAGCTGTTCGTCGGCCTGGTCGTCGCCGCTGCGCTCGCGCTCGGGTGGCTGTCCCGCCGTCAGCTCGGGGCCATCGCGTCGACGTTCCAGTCCGCGCTCGACGCCGAGGTCGAGGCGCGCCGCGCCTCTGCGGACGAAGCGTGGATCCGCCAAGGGCACGCCAAGGTCGGCGATGCGCTCCTCGGTGAAAAGACGACCCACAGTGTCGCCTCGGATGGCCTGACGACGCTGGCGGCCTATGCGGAGGCGGACATCGGTGCGTTCTTCGTACGCGACGGCGCGGGTTGGAAGAGAGCCGGCGCGTTCGCTCTGGACGACGCGGGTGACCAGCCCGACGCCGAGGGGCTCGGGCTCGTCCGGCGCGCCGAGAGCGAGGGCAAGGTCCTCGTCCTGGGTGATCTGCCCCCTGGCTATCTGCACCTCCGATCGGGGACGGGAGACGCCGCGCCCGAGCAGGTCGTGCTCATCCCTGCCGCGGTCGACGGCCTCACCTACGCCGTGGTCGAGCTCGGCTACATCAAGCCCATCGCGCCGCGGACGCGGGAGCTCTTCGAGCGAATCGGCGAGACGCTTGCCCTCGCCGTGCGGTCGGCAGAGTACAAGACGCGCCTGCGCGAGCTGCTCGAAGAGACCCAGCGACAGGGCGAAGAGCTACAAACGCAGCAAGAGGAGCTCAAGGTCCAGAACGAAGAGCTCGAGCAGCAGACCAAGGTCCTCCAGGACTCTCAGGTCAAGCTGTCGTCTCAGCAGGCCGAGCTCGAGCAGATCAACTCGCAGCTGGAGGAGCAGACGCAGGCGCTCGTGGTCCAACGCGACGATCTCGCCCGCGCCCAGACGGAGGTGCAGCGCGCGAGCGCCTACAAGTCCGAGTTCCTCGCCAACATGTCGCACGAGCTGCGCACGCCGCTCAACAGCTCGCTGATCTTGGCCAAGCTCCTGGCCGACAACCGCGAGGGCAACCTGAGCGACGAGCAGATCAAGTACGCGCAGACGATCTACTCGGCCGGCAACGATCTGCTCACCCTGATCAACGACATCCTCGATCTCTCCAAGATCGAGGCGGGCAAGCTCGACGTGCGCACCGAGACGGTGGCGGTCCAGCGTGTGGTCGACGAGCTGTCGACGATCTTCCAGCCCGTGGCCAAGGAGAAGAAGCTCGCGCTAACGGTCGAGATCGGCCCGGGCGTACCCGACACCATCGTCACCGACCCCACGCGGCTCCAGCAGATCCTGAAGAACCTGCTCTCGAACGCGCTCAAGTTCACCGAGCAGGGCGGCGTCATCGTGCGCGTCGGTCGCCGGCACGGCGGCATGGTGGCGTTCGAAGTGCAGGACACCGGCATCGGCATCCCGGAGACGCAGCAGGGTGTGATCTTCGAGGCGTTCCGGCAGGCCGACGGGCGGACCAACCGCAAGTACGGCGGCACCGGGCTCGGCCTGTCGATATCGCGCGATCTCTCCCAGCTGCTCGGCGGCGATCTGTCGGTCGAGAGCACGCCGGGCCGAGGCAGCACGTTCACGCTCGTCCTACCCGCGCACCACGAGCCCAAGCAGCAGGCGGCGGTGGTCGCCGCCGACCCGGTCCCCGCTCCGCGGCCCCGCGCTCCCAAGCCGGCGCCTTCGAACGGGCAGCCCGCGGCCCCTGACCGCTCGATCCCGGCGATCGACGACCGGGCCACGCTGCAACCCGGGGCGCGCTCACTCCTCATCATCGAGGACGACCTCCCGTTCGCGCGCGTGCTCCAGGGCCTGGCCAAGGAGCGCGACTTCGCGGCGCTCCTCGCGCCGACGGGCGAAGAGGGGCTAGAGCTGGCCGAGCGATTCCGCCCGAGCGCCATCGTCCTCGACGTCGGCCTGCCCGACCGGTCCGGCCTCTCGGTGCTCGACGCCCTCAAGCACCGCTCGGCAACTCGCCACATTCCGGTGCACATGGTCTCGGCCTCGGACCACGTGCAGACGGCCCTCGAAATGGGCGCGACCGGCTACGCCATCAAGCCCATCGAGCGAGAGAAGCTGGTGGAGGCCCTCAGCCGGCTCGAGTCCAAGTTCACCCAGGCCCACCGCCGCATCTTGGTCGTCGAGGACGACGATCGGCACCGCGAGAGCACGTGCAAGCTGCTCGCAGCCGACGACATCGAGACCGTTGCCGTCGGCACCGCCGCCGCCGCGCTCGAGAAGCTCAAATCGTCCACGTTCGACTGCATGGTCCTCGACCTCAGTCTGCCCGACCGCACGGGCTTGGATCTCCTCGAGGAGATGTCGCAAAAGGAGCAGTATGGGTTTCCGCCCGTCATCGTGTACACGGGCCGGTCGCTCTCGCGCGAAGAAGAGCACCAGCTGCGCCGGTTCTCGCGCTCGATCATCATCAAGGGGGCTCGCTCGCCCGAGCGCCTGCTCGACGAGGTGACGCTCTTCTTGCACAAGGTCGAGTCCGATCTGCCGCCCGAGCGCCAGCGGATGCTCCGCGACGCGCGGCATCGCGAGGCGGTCTTCGAGGGCAAGCGCATCCTCGTGGTCGAAGACGACGTGCGGAACGTGTTCGCGCTCGCCAGCTTGCTCGAGCCCAAGGGGGCCAAGGTCGAGATCGCCCGCAACGGTCGAGAGGCGCTCGACAAGCTGAGCGCCGGACCGGCTGTCGATCTGGTGCTCATGGATGTGATGATGCCCGAGATGGATGGCCTCCAGGCGACACGCGCCATCCGCGCGCGCCCCGACCTCGCCAAGCTCCCCGTGATCGCCCTCACCGCGAAGGCGATGACCGATGATCGCGAGAACTGCCTCGCCGCAGGCGCGAACGACTACATCGCCAAGCCGCTGGACATCGACAAGCTCCTCTCGCTCGTCCGGGTGTGGATGCCCAAATGAGCGCCGAAGAAGAGCACTCCGCGCTCGAGCTCGGCCTCCTCCTCGAGGCGATTTACCAGAAGTACCACTACGACTTCCGGCAGTACGCCGAGGCATCGCTCCGGCGCAGGCTCAGCGCCGCGCTCGTCCAGCTCCGCTGCGCGACCCTCTCCGACCTCCAGCGGCGGGTCCTCCACGAGCCCAAGGCGTTCAGCGAGCTCTTGCGGTTCCTGACCGTGCAGGTCAGCGAGCTCTTTCGCGACCCGCCCTACTATCGCGCCATTCGCGAGCGCGTCCTGCCCTACCTGCGGACGTACCCGTCGATCAAGATCTGGGTCGCGGGGTGCTCCACCGGTGAAGAGGCGTACTCGCTGGCGATCATCCTGCAGGAGGAGGGCCTGCTCGACCGGGCGATGATCTACGCCACCGACATCAATGGCGAGAGCCTGCGCGCCGCCGAGGCCGGCGTATACCAGAGCGATCGGTTCGCCCGCTTCAGCGAGAACTACCTCGCCGCGGGCGGGCGCGGGTCTCTCTCCGAGTTCTACACCGCCAACTACGCCTCGGCGGTGATGGACCGCAGCCTCCGCAAGGCGATCCTCTTTTCGGACCACAGCCTCGCGACCGACTCCACGTTCGCCGAGGTCGAGCTCGTCTCGTGCCGCAACGTGCTCATCTACTTCGAGCGCGAGCTGCAGGAGCGCGCCATCGGCGTGCTGCGCGACTCTCTCTGTCGCAAGGGTTTTCTGGGGCTCGGCTCCAAAGAGACACTGCGGTTCTCTGCGCACGCCCCCGCCTTCACCGAGTTCGCGTCCGACGAGCGCATCTACCAGCGGATCTGACCATGGTGACCACCCCTCGTCCCATCGACGCTCTCGTCATCGGCGGATCGGCCGGCGCTCTGGAGGTGCTCATGACGGTGCTCCCGGCGCTCCCGCGAGACTTGAGCGCGGCGGTGGTGATCGTCCTCCACCTCGCGCCCCACAAGCCGAGCTACCTCCGTGACGTGCTGTCTCAGCGGACGGCGCTCGCCGTTCGTGAGCCCGACGACAAGGAGCCCATGCTCCCGGGGACGGTCTACGTGGGGCCTCCCAACTACCACCTCTTGATAGAGCGAAATAGGACGCTCGCCCTGAGCGTCGACGACGCCGTCAATTTCTCGCGTCCGTCCATCGACGTCCTCTTCGAGTCGGCGGCCGAGGCCCTGGG
The DNA here is from genome assembly GCA_938004815.1 of uncultured Polyangiaceae bacterium. GTDB lineage: Bacteria > Myxococcota_A > Polyangia > Polyangiales > Polyangiaceae > Xiheicaenibacterium. Next base: position 8,291 of record CALKVR010000181.1, read on the forward strand.
GCCCTCCGTCGCGGGCGTCCTGCTTACGGGTGCCAACGACGACGGGGCGCGGGGGCTGGCGCGCATCCGAGCGAGCGGTGGTATCACGGTGGTTCAGTCGCCCGAGACCGCGTCGGCGAGCGCCATGCCCGAGGCGGGCATTCGCGCGGCCGCCATCGACCATGTGCTCCCACCAGAGAGGATTGGGCCGCTCCTCGTCGAGCTCGCCAAACGTTCCGGAGGATCGCGTTGAAGCCCGAACCCATCAAATTCCTCCTCGTCGACGACACCCCCGAGAACCTGGTCGCGCTCCAGGGTTTGCTCCGCCGCGATGGCCTCGAGACCCTCACCGCCCGCTCGGGGCCCGAGGCGCTCGAGCTCTTGCTCGTCCACGACGTGGCCCTGGCGCTGCTCGACGTCCAGATGCCCGAGATGAACGGCTTCCAGCTGGCGGAGCTCATGCGGGGCGCCGAGCGCACCAAGCACATCCCCATCATCTTCGTCACGGCCGGCGCGCGCGACCCGTCGTACGTCTTCAAGGGCTACGAGTCCGGCGCGGTCGACTTTCTCTTCAAGCCGATCGAGCCCCACGCTCTCCGCAGCAAGGCGGACGTGTTCTTCGAGCTGCACAAGCAGAAGCGAGAGCTCGCCGGTGCGCTGCGTCTCAACGAGATGTTCGTGGGCATCCTCGGGCACGACCTACGCAATCCGCTCAGCGCGATGCTCACGGGCGCCCAGCTCCTCGAGCGCGGCGCCGCCGACCAGGCCCAGCAGAAGACGCTGCGGCGGATGATCTCGGCGGGGCATCGGATGACCGAGATGATCGACCAGCTCCTCGACCTCCCTCGCGCGCGCCTCGGCTCCGGCTTCGGGTTTGCGCACGAACGTGAGGTCGTCGACGTGGGCGGGCTCGTTCGTCGGAGCGTCGACGAGCTCAAGGTCGCGAAGCCCGATGCGGCGATCGAGCTCGAAGAGTCGGGACCGTCCGAGACGGTCGGCGATCCGGGCCGGCTCTTGCAGCTGTTCTCGAACGTGATCGCCAACGCCGTCACCCATCGCGCCGCGGGCTCGCCCGTCCGCGTGTCGGTCGTCTCGGGCGAGGCCGACGTCGCGGTCGCGATCTGGAACCAGGGCACGATCTCTCCCGCCTTGATCCCGAGCCTCTTCGAGCCGTTTCAGGGG
>CALKVR010000182.1 GCA_938004815.1 uncultured Polyangiaceae bacterium
AGACGTACGCCGCCGTCGTCGCGACCCACCAGGCCGAGCACGCCCCGACCCCGCGCCTGCGTCGCATCCTCGGCGCGATCGCGCGTGATGAGCAGCGCCACGCCGAGCTCTCGCATCGCATCCACCGCTGGGGGCGCGCGGCGCTGGCCGACCGCGGCGAAGAGATCGAGCGCGCGCGCCGCGAGGCCTGCGGCGCGCTCCACCGCTTGGGGCGCGACGGCGGTCCCGGCGGCCACGGCGGCTACGGCGGCTACGGCGGCCCCGATGGCGGCCCCGGTGGCAGCGGCGATGAGGCGGGGACGCGCGCGATCGCGATCGCTCTGGGCGCGCCGACCGAGCCGGTCGCCATCCTCGCGTTCGACGTGGTGTCGGCCGCGCTGGCGGCGTGAGCGGCCGAGCGGCTCACGGCGGACAAGCTCGGTGGCGACGGAACCGATGGTGCGAAGGTTCGTACGTACGCACCTTCGCGCGTGGGCATGGGTGCGTGGGCATGGTGTGGTGGATGGGCATGGTGTGGATGGGCATGGTGTGGATGGGCATGGTGTGCATGGGCATGGTGTGCATGGGCATGCCGCGTGGACGTGCCTGGAGTTCGAAGGTGCGTACGTACGCACCTTCGCACCTGGTCATCGCGTCACAGGCACACCTCGCCCCCGCACTGGTCATCGCGCGACACGCACACCTCGCCAACGCAGCGGGTCATCGCGCGAACGGCGAGAGGGCGCGAACGCGCTCGTCGCGTAGGTAGACGCCGAGCCAGATGAGGGTGCAGAAGATCACCGGGAGAAGGACGGCCGAGAGGGGATCGCCGTGCCTCACGTGGACGCAGACGGCGCCGCCGAGGTAGCCGGTGAGGAGGAGAGCGCCGAAGGGCGCGGTGCGGCGGAGGGCGAGGCAGGCGACGGCGGCGAGCTGGATGATGGCGACGGGCGCGAGGCTGCCGGGGCTGAAGCCCATTTGGGCGGCGCCTTCGACGGCTTGGGGGTGGCGCGCGAGCGACATGACGCCGCCCCACGCCATGAAGAGGGCGGGCAGGCCGGTGAGGACGCGGCCGGTCCAGAGGCGAGCCCTCGAGGGGGGCAGCGAGCGCAGAGCGGTGGGGCTCGAGCCGAGGGCGGGGACGGCGGCGGTGTCGATCGTGGTTTCCATGGTTCGTCTCCTGGTTTCGCCCTGGTGACGAAGAAGCCCGGCCCGGATCGACTGGGGGGCCGAGATTTTTTTCAGCTGGCGTCGCAGGCGGCCGCGCGGGCGAGCAAGAGCTCGCGCTCGCGGGCGTTTCGGGTGAGCGACGCGGCGCGCTCGAGCGCGGCTTTGGCCTCGGCTCGGCGGCCGAGCTTGAGGAGGAGATCGCCTCGGACGGCGGGGAAGAGGTGGTAGCGCTGGAGGGCCGGCTCGCCTGCGACGGCGTCGAGGACGGCGAGCCCGGCCGCCGGCCCCTCGGCCATCGAGACGGCGACCGCGCGGTTCAGCTCGATGATCGGCGACGGGGTCAGGGCGGAGAGCTCGGCGTACAGGGCCACGATGCGGCGCCAATCGGTCTCGCCGGCGGTGGCGGCGCGCGCGTGGCACGCGGCGAGCTCGGCCTGGAGCACGTAGGGTCCGCGCCCGCCGAGGAGGGCCGCGCGCGCGAGCCCGGCGAGGCCGCGATCGATGAGCAGGCGGTCCCACTTCGCGCGGTCCTGCTCGAGGAGCAGGATCGGCTCGCCCTCGACCCAGCGCCGCGCGCTCGCCCGCGAGGCCTGGATCTCCATGAGCGAGACGAGCCCGTGAACCTCGGGCTCGTCAGGCATGAGCTCGGTCAGGACGCGGCCGAGGCGGATGGCGTCGTCGCACAGCGCGGGCCGGACCCAGTCGTCACCCGAGGTCGCGGCGTAGCCCTCGTTGAACACGAGATAAATGACGCTCAAGACCGACGCGGTGCGCTCGACGAGCTCGTTGCCGCGCGGCACCTCGAAGGGGACGTTGGCCTCGGCGAGGGTGCGCTTGGCGCGGACGATCCGCTGCGCGATGGTGGGCTCGGGGACGAGGAACGCGCGCGCGATCTCGTCGGTGGTGAGCCCGCCGATCAAGCGGAGGGTGAGGGCGAGGCGCGCCTCGACCGAGAGCACGGGGTGGCACGAGACGAACACGAGCCGGAGGACGTCGTCGCCGACGTCGTCGTCGGCGGCGGCTTCGATGGCATCGGCGTCGGAGGCGGTCGGGCTCACGTGCGCGATCTCTGCGTGCTTGCGCTCGGCCAGCTTCTTTTTGCGGAGCTGATCGAGGGCGCGGTTCTTGGCCGTCGTCATGAGCCACGCGCCGGGGTTCTCGGGAACCCCGGCCTCGGGCCACCTCTCGAGCGCGGAGACGAGCGCGTCCTGCGCGAGCTCTTCGGCGAGCCCGACGTCGCGCACCATGCGGGTGAGACCGGCGATGACCCGCGCCGACTCGAGTCTCCAGACGGCATCGATCGCCGCTCGGCTCGTGCTCGCGTGGGTCACGCCATCGTTCTTACCACTCCGGCATCTGGCGCACCTCGATCTCGTTCACGCCCACGATTTCGCCGAACCTCACCGACCAGCGCACGGCCTCATCGATCGAAGGCAGCTCGAGGATGGCGTAGCCGGCGACGAGCTCTTTGGACTCGGCGAAGGGGCCGTCGATCACGGTGTGCTTGCCGCCCTCGAAGCGGATGCGCGCGCCCTTCTTCGTCGAGGTGAGGCCGCCGGTCGCCTCGAGCACGCCCGCCTTTTGCATTTCTTCGACGAGGGCGGTCATCTCTCGCATGAGCTTCGGATCGGGCGGCGCTTCGCTCTCGTCGCGCTCGCTCATCTTGTGCATCGACAGGATGCGGAGCGGCGGGTTCTCGGGCCTGGGGGCGAAGCCGAGGTCCCACGGCTCGGTGACGGGCCCGAAGAAGAGCTCGACGTCGCCGATGACGGCCGCGAAGCGATCGCACCAATGGAGCGCCTCCTCTTTCGATTTCACGCGCATGAGGGCGAACCCGGCCACCAGCTCTTTGGCCTCGGTGAAGGGGCCGTCGGTGACGACGCGCTTGCCGCCCTTGTAGGCGACGTGCGTCCGCGTCGACGTCGGCCGGAGACCCTCGCCGCCGAGGAAGATCTTCTCCCGCGCGGCCTCCTCGATGAGCGCGCCGATCGCGGCCATGGCTGCCGGCTCGGGCGGCAGGCCCTTCTCCATCTCATCGGTGACTTTGTGCATGACCATGAATCGCATCGGGACATTCTCCTCGGGGCGAGGGGGTCGCGCCTCGCCTCTGGGGCCGCGACGAAGAATCCACGGGTCGATCGACACGCCGCCGATCTTTTTTCTCTGCTCGTCGATTCGTGGCGATTCTGCCGAATTTCGGGGTAGCGGCCGACCGAAAGCTTCGCCGATCCGACCGAAGACCGCGCCCTGGAGCGGGCCCCGGCCCCGCGTTACGGGTAAAGGCAGAGGAAATGACCATGCTGGACGCGGTGATCGTGGGTGGAGGGCCGGGCGGCCTGGCGGCGGCCCTGGCGCTGGGCCGGGCGCGCCGGCGCGTGCTGCTCTGTGATGCCGGCGAGCGACGGAACGCGGCGGCCGAGGAGATCCACAACTTCGTCACCCGCGATGGGACGCCGCCGGAGGCGTTCCGCCGGATGGGGCGCGAGGATCTCGCGCGCTACCCGTCGGTCGAGGTGCGCGACGCGCGGGTGGAGGCGATCACCGGAGCGCGCGGCGCGTTCCGCGTGCGGCTCGGCGGCGGGGCCGGCGGCGAGGCCGGCGGTGAGCTCGAGGCGCGGCGCATCCTCCTCGCGACCGGGATGATCGACGAGATGCTCCCGATCCCCGGGTTCGCAGAGCGTTGGGGGCACGCCATCTTCCAGTGCCCGTACTGCCACGGGTGGGAGGTGCAGGATCAGCGCTGGGGTTACCTCGGATCGGCGCGCGACGCGGGACATCTCCTGCCGTTCGCGATGATGGCGAAGGGTTGGACGCGCGATCTGGTCGTGTTCACCGGCGGTGAGATCGAGGTGCCCGACGAGGCGCGCGCGCGCTTCGACGCGGTCGGAATCAAGCTCGAGACGGCGCCGGTCGCGCGGCTCCTCGGCGAGGGCAAGAGGCTCGAGGCGGTCGAGCTCGCGGGCGGCCGAGAGGTCCCGCTCGATGTCCTCTTCACGCACCCGCCGCAGCGGCACGTCGACATCGTGCGCTCGCTCGGGGTCGCCCTCGACGACCACGGCTACGTAGAGGTCGATCCGATGATGCGCGAGACCTCGGTGCCCGGCGTCTACGCCGCGGGCGATCTCACCACCCGCATGCAGGGCGCGGTGTTCGCGGCCGCCGCCGGCACCCAGGCCGCCGCCGCCATCAACGGAGTGCTCGCGATGGAGGGTTGAGCGTGGTACCCCGTGGGCGTGGCGTCGGCGCGTCCCATCCCGCGTGACGATCCGCGCGTGAGCGGGCGGTCGATCATCGCGTCGCGCCACGTCTACGGTCACGGCGCGCCGACCCACGCCGCGGTCACCCACGGGTACGCCGCGCTCGGCTTCTACACGGGCGGCGGCGCGCGCGTCGAGCTCAACGGCGAATGGAACCTGGTCGCCGGCGACGCGCTCCTCATCCCGGCAGGCGAGCCGCATCGCATGCTCGAGCTGCGCGGTCCCGAGTTTTGGGGGCTCGCGTTCTGTGTGCCATGCGTCGCCGCCGAGGGGCTCTCGACGCTCCTCGAGCCGTTCGAGCGGGTCCGCGACGGAGGCTCGGCGGTCGTGCGCATCCCCGAGGCTCGCCACGCCTACCTCGCGTCGCTCTTCGCCGAGCTCGAGGCGGTGGGGCAGGAGGCGAGCGGCGGTGTGAGCCCCGCCCTCGACACCGTGCAGCGCAGCCTCCTCACCCTCATCCTCGCCGAGATCGATCGCGCCTCGCGCGCGAGCCCGCGCGCGGCCGGCTCGAGCAGCGTCGTCGCCGATGCCCTCCGGTTCATCGAGCGCAATTGTCTGGGGCCGCTCTCCTTGAACGACGTCGCGGCCGCCGTCGGCCGCAGCCCCGCGCACGTCACCACCGCGCTCACGCGCGCGACGGGCCGCAGCGCCGTGCAATGGATCGTGAGCGGCAGGCTCGCCGAGGCGCGCCGCCTCTTGCTGCACTCGGACGAGATGGTCGACGTCATCGCCGAGCGCGTGGGCTACGCGGACGCGACCCATTTCATTCGCATGTTCCGCCGCGAGCACGGCGCGACCCCCGCCGCGTGGCGGGCCGCGCAGACGCGGGGCGCTCGATGAGCCGCGGCCGGCTCAGTTGCCGGCGACCTCACCGGTGGCGGTAGAGAACGCTCGGCTCGGCGGCCCCTCGATCTCGGACCCGACCCGCAGGAGGTTGCCGTCGGGGTCGACGTGCGCGAACTCGCGGAGGCCGTAGGGAGTGCTCTCGGCCTCGGTCAGGCGGCCGAGCACGCCCGCCGAGGCCCAGCGCTGGCGCAAGGCGTCGGCGTCGTCGACGTAGAGGTAAGCGGCCGAGGTGTTGGCCAGTGGATCGAGATCGGGGACGCGCGTGAGGTGGATCTCGATGCCGTCGCGATCGATGAAGCCGTAGATCGGGCCGTCGGCCGCGACCTCGGAGTAGGCCTGGGCCTGGAAGCCGAGCGCGCGGTAGTGCTCGAGCGCCGACGCCACGCTGCGGACGGGGAACACCGGTGCGATGCGGCTCATCTTCGCGCTCATGGGGGGGAACCTATACGAGCTTTGGACCATGGGGGTGAATGGATCAGGTGCGAACCCGGGCGGGAGCAGCAGCTGGCGCAGCCGTCGCCGAGTCGGCGAGCGGGGGCGCCTCAGGTGTGCCGCGCGGTTCGTGCCCGGCGAGCGGATTCGCATCACATCCAGCCAGAACGAGGGCCCACGCGAGGTGCGCGACGCGTTTCATACCGACCGATGGAGCACGAAGCGCACCACGCGAGGGGGCCGCGCTCGGACCGGCCGCGCTACGCTCGGCGTTCGTGTCGAACGTCGTCCCCGAGCTCGCCCCGGACAACCGGTACGTCGTGCGCGTCGCGCTCGTCGATGGCGTGCGCGCCGCGCTCCGCGAGGGGCGCTCGGTCGTCTTGGTCGGCGCCCCCGGGTCGGGCAAGACGCGCCTCGCGGCCGAGTGCCTGCGGCGTCTGACCGAGGAGACGGCGGTCGTGGTGCGCCTCGTCGACGTCCGCGATCGAGAGGGCCTCGTGGCTCGGGTCGCGGCTGCAGCGGGCGTCTGGCTGTCGCCCGCGGTGAGCACGGCCGACGCCGAGGCGCGGATCGAGCGGTCGCTCGCCGCCCGCGGCCCGACCATCTTCGTCCTCGACAACTTCGAGCAGCTGCCGAACGACGTCGACGATCTCGTGCGCCGCTGGATGCACGCGTCGACCATGGGCTGGCTCGTCACGAGCCGCCGGCGGATCGCCTGTGACGCCGAGCACGTCGAGGTCACGCCCCTCGCGGTGGCGGCGCCGCCCGGCGGCGGGTGGTCCGAGGCCGCGACCCTGATGCGGTTTCGCGCCGAAGAGATCGCTCGCGTGCGCTTCGAGCCGTCGGACCACGACACCATCGAAGAGGTCGTGCGCCGGCTCGACGGGCTGCCCCTCGCGATCGAGCTCGCGGCCGCGCGCCTCGCCATCCTCACGCCGTCGCAGCTCCTCGCCCGGCTCGACAAGCGGTTCTCGACCCTCGACGGCGGGGGCAAGGGCCTCGCGGCCGCGCTCGAGGCGTCGTTCTCTCTCCTCGACGACGCCGCGCGCGACTGCCTGAGGGCGTGCAGCGTGTTCCGCGGCGGCATCCGCCTCGAGGCCCTCGAACGCGTTCTCGATCACCACAAGGACGTGCTCGCCTCGCTCGCGACCCTGCGCAACCAATCGCTCCTCACCGTCGAGCGGGTGGGCGACGTGTACCGGTACGGGCTCGATCAGTCGGTGCGCGAGCTCGTCGAGTCGCTCGAGAGCGCGTCGCCCGCGTGGGAGGCGGCGCGCGCGAGCCACGCCGCGTACTGGGCCGATGCCGCCGAAGCGGAGCTCGAGGCGCCCGCGCTCGGGCGCGAGATCGAGAACCTGCGCGCCGCCTTCGGGTGGGCGTGTGATCGATCGCTGCCGCTCGCGGCTCGGCTCGGCCTCGCTCTCTCGTCGCCCGCGCTCGGGCTGCCGTACCAGGCGGCGCGCGAGATCGTCTCGGCGGTCATGGATCGGCCCGACTACGCGGAGCTGCCGGCGCCTCTGCGCGGCGCGCTCGCGTTCCGCCGCGGCACGGTGCGCCGCTACCTCGCCGACTTCGACGCGGCCGTCGCCGATCTCGAAGAAGCGGGCCGCATCGCCCACGCCATCGGCGATCGAGCCCTCGCCGGCGAGGTGCTCGCGGGGCTGGGCAACGCGCGCTCGGCCCAGGCCGACTGGGACGGCGCCCGGAGCCACCTCGAGCGGGCGATCGCGACCCACCCCGCGCCGGGCTTTCGCTCGCTCGCGCTCGCGATGATCGCCAACACGTTCAGCAACGAGGACGCCTTCGATCGCGCCGAGCCGCTCCTCCGTCGCGCGATCACCGAGGCCGACGCCGCCCACGACGTCTTCACGGGCGCGTTCGCGCGCCTCTCGCTCGGCATCCTGCTCGTCGAGCGCGGCGACTTCGACGACGCGTTCACGAACCTGCTCGACTCGCTGACGGTCCTCGAGACGAGCCGCTCGGCGCGCGTCATGCAGGCCCGGCACCTGCGCGCGATCGCCCTCACGCACCTCGCGCGCGTCAAGCAAGAGACCGGTGACACGGCGGGCGCGCTCACCGACTACCACGAGGCGGTCGGCATCGCCGAAGAGACGGGCGTCCGCCGCGCCGAGGCGTTCGCGCTCTACGGCGTCGCGTCGCTCCTGCTCGAGCTGCGCGAGCTCGACGCGGCCGACGATCGCATCCGCGCCGCGCTCCCGCTGATGCGCGAGAACGCCAAGGACGTCGAAGGGGCGCTGGTCGCGCTCCAGGGCGTGCTCTTTGCGCTCCGTGGAGCGCACGAAGACGCCGAGCGGTTCTTTCGGCGCGCGCGGGTGCTGCTCGAGGCCCACAAGCGGCCCGTCTTCGAGGTCGCGCTCGCGGTGCTGCGCGGTGAAGAGGCGCCGCCCGGGCCCTACGCGGGCTTCGCCGACGTGCTCCTCGCGCGGCGGCTCCGCGCCCTCTTCTCCGAGAAGAAGGCGGGCGCGCCGCTCTTCGTCGCCGAGGACGGTTCGTTCTTTCGGTCCCCCGAGACGGGCGAGCCGGTGTCGCTCGTGCGTCGCAAGGCCGTCCGGGGGGTGCTCAAGGCCTTGGTCGAGGCGCGAGTCGCCCGCCCCGGGGTCCCGGTGACCATCGATGCCCTCGTGACCGCCGGCTGGCCCGGAGAAAAGGTGCTGCCCGCGGCCGGGGCCGAGCGGGTCTTCGCCGCCATCGCGACCCTGCGGCGCCTGGGGCTTCGCGGGGTGATCGCCCAGAAGGCCGACGGATACCTCCTCCCGGCGGACCGCGCCGTCCTCCCCCACGCCCCGTCCGGCTGACCCCCGCCAGAGGCCGGCCGGCGCCCCGCCATCGGGAACTTTCAACACACTTTCGGGAGCACTTTGCCGGGACGTGGGCATTCTGCGGCCATGTCCTTCTTCCCCTCCAAGGTCCTGCC
>CALKVR010000183.1 GCA_938004815.1 uncultured Polyangiaceae bacterium
AGGGGCTCGGCGAGGACAAACGAAAGAGCCCGCTCGACGCGGTGCTCAAGAAGCTACGCCCGCGCTGGTTCGTGGTGCGCGACGCGCGCGGCGATGCGCCGACGTTGCTGAACCCGCGCTGGGCGATGAGCTACCTGCGCGGGCCGATGACGAGCGTGGAGATTCGGCGGGCGCGCGAGGCAGGCTCGATGGGCGAGGTGTCGACGAGCGCGACATCGACGAGCGCGGCATCGACGAGCGCGGCGCACGTCGGCCCCATGTCAGAATCCGCCACGCAGGAGGTCACGTCGTGAGCATCCGTTTCGTACGAACGCACGAGCGCGCGCTCGTGGTCGCGCTCTTCTCGCTCGTCGTCGCCAGCGCCTGCACCACCGACCCCGATGCGCTGCCGGGCTACGTGCCCGACCCCGACGAATACACGGTGCCGGCCGACGCCGCGAAGGTGCGCGAGGTCCCCGACGATCCGGGCCTCCAGGCCCCCGTCGATCACCTCCTCCTCGTGCTCGCTCCCGACGCGGGCCGCGAGGTCGCCGAAGCGATCGCCACCTCCGAAGGCGGCACGATCGTCGGCCAGATCCCCGCGCTGCGCTTCTACCAGCTCGAGCTGCCGACCGAGACGATGGACGCGCTCTTCGCCGCGATCGATCGCGCCCGCCTCGTCGCCGGCGTGGAAGCCGCGGGCATCGATCCGGTGGTGCAACACAACGGCTGCCCCGCCGAGAGCGACATCGACCGCCTCCCGATTGCGAGCCACCGACGGAAATGAAGAAGGCGCCGATCGCTCGACGCCTTCCCCATCCTCCTGCTCCGACACCTTCCGGTGCCGTCTCCGAAGCCCCCTCGCGCGTGTGGTCGCGCAGCCTCGGAGATCCCTCGATCCGCGTGTGTGGTGTGTGTGGAAAGGCCGCAGCTCGCGGAGAGCCCGGACGCCCTAGGTGCCACGACCGGCCGAGACCGGCTCAAACGGCGCGACGTCTTCCTACGCGAGCGCTCTTCGAACCTTCCCTCGGCTCACGCCGCGCGTCGTGCTGCGTGAACGAACGCGTGAACGAACTGCACGGCAGGGCAGGGCTCTCGCGACGAGCCGTCGTTCGGATCCGGTCGACGACCTCAGAGCTCAGGCCGCCTCGGCCGCGAGCATCCGCTCGAGCCGGCAGCGCAGCTTGTGCTTCTTGCTGTAGACCGTCTTCACCGAGACGCTCATCTCCTCGGCGACCTCTTCCGGCGCGAGGCCCTCGACGTAGTAGAGCTGCACGAAGGTGCGGTCCTTCGTCGAGAGCTCCTGCAGCGCCTCGTTCACGAGGGTCCAGCGCTCCTTGGCCACGAGCTCGGCGTGCGGGTCGTGGTCATCCGAGCGGAGCTGCTCGGCCTCGGTCACCTCGGTGGTGGGCGGACGACGCGCCACCGAGCGGAGGTAGTCCCACGCGGCGTTGGTCGCGAGCAGACCGATCCAACTGCTGAGCTTGTTGCCGCGCGAGGGCTCGAAGGCGCGGAGCTTGTGCATGTCGCGGGCGCTCAGGTCCACGAGGAGCTGGCAGAAGATCTCCTGGACGTCTTCCTCGGCGAGCACGCTGCGGAAGCGGACGGTGACCTTGTGGATGCAACGGTAGATGAGGCGGTCGAAGCGGCGGTGGAACTCGCGCCACGCTTTGCCCTCGCGCACGAGCATGCGCCCGAGGAGCTCACGGTCGGTCCAGTCCTTCGGAGCCAGAAAGAGCTCCGTCGCGATCGGGTTCGAGGAGAGAGCGGAGGGAAGCTGCGTGGTGAGCGTGGTCATCGGAGAGCCTCGTGCGGCATCGCGCCGCGTCGTCGGAGGACCCTTGAGCACCTGCCGTGCCACCTCGTAATCAACCAGAATCATTCAAAAAAGCGACGAGCGTAACACTCGGCCCCCTCGGATCTCCGGGAGTGTTACGCGTCACACGTTACGATCGCTGTTACGCTCCGAGCCGCGACGTGACGCGGGAACGCGGCGCCGCTTCCGTTGTCACGAACGCCCATGCGACCCACCGCTCGACCCGCATACGCCGCGACCTCTCCGACCCTCGAAGCGCCGCCGGGTACGACGCTTCTCGGTCGGCCGGGTCAGCGGCCGGCGAAGCTCCTGGTCGGTGCGAAGGGGGCCAAGGCCGGGGACGGGCCGCGGGTCTCGGCGAGCGTGGGTACGATGAAGCGTCGGGGATTCGTGACGAGTGTGAGCGCCTTGATCGTCGCGCTCGTCGGATGTGCGGGTCGCGCGGCGCCCGTCGACACGACGCCCATCCAGCTCGACACCATGCGCGTCACCGCGCGCCAGGACGCGGACGGCGCGATCGTCACGAACGCGTACGACGCGGAGATGCTCTTCGAGCGCGGCCTCTCCGCGATGCGCCACGAGCGCTGCGACGAGGCGGTGGAGCTCTTCGATCGGGTGGCGGACGAGTTCCCGGGATCACGCTTCGTATCATCCGCGCTCTACGACGCTGGCCTGTGTCTGCGTCGGGTGGAGCGCTTCGACGAAGCGGCGCTCCGCTTCGAGCGGCTGATCCGCGAGGTGCCGACGAGCGAGGACCTGCGCCACGCGTCGTATCAACTGCTGCACCTGCGCCTGAAGCTCGGTCGCTGGGACGCGGGGCTCGAGCTCGCGGACGCGCTGCTTCGGGAGAACGATCTGAGCCCGGACGAGCGCGTCGAGGCGATGGCGCTGCGCGCGCAGCTCCTGCTGGGGAAGGGCGACCACGACGGGGCAGGGCGGCAAGCCCGCGACGCGCTCGCGTGGGCACGGACCCGTCCGCTCGCGGAAGAGGTGCGCGACACCCACAGCCTGGCCGCGGCGGACTACGTCTACGCCGAGACGTTGCGCCTTCGGTCCGAAGCGATCGCGCTGCCGGAGGGTGGGGTCGCCGAGCAACGGCCGGTGCTGGAGCGCCGCGCGGAGCTGCTGCTCGACGCGCAGCGCGCCTACTTCGACGCGATCCGGCGGCAGCATCCCGATTGGGCGGCCGCGGCGGGCTATCGGATCGGCGCGATGTACGACACGTTCTGGACCTCGGTCATGAGCGCGCCGACCCCGCCGCCGGCGACCCCGCTCGAAGGGGAGCTGCTGCAGGTCTACGAAGAGGAGTACCGCACGTCGCTCGCGCGGCTGGTGAAGCCGCTGGTGCGGCACGCGATCCGGTACTGGGAGCTGACGCTGCTGATGGTGGAGCGGGCGGGGCTCGAGTCGGAGTGGACGGAGCGCATCCGCGTCGATCTGGAGCGCGCTCGAACGCGGCTGCTCGAACAGCCCGAGGGGCCGGAAGGCATCGACGGCGCGCGAGCCCCGACGCCTGCAACACCGCCCGCGACCTCGCCCGCGACCCCTGCGCCTGCGCCGACCTCTGCGAGCCCGACGCCGACGACCACGACTCCGACCCCGTGAGGATCGGCCACGTGTGGGCACCTCTCGAGCGCTCGCGATCGCCTGCCCGCATCACCGAACGTCGATCTTCGGTCGGCTCACCCGCGAAGCACGGGAGAAAACGCCCCCGCAGACCGCCATCTCGCTTGACACCCCAAAATCGCCAACGTACATAAGCGCCCCCTTCGGGCCCCCCTAGGCGTCGATGCGTCCGCGCGTCGCCTCGGACTCCGAACGGGGCCGCAGGCGGGCCTTTTCTCGCCTCGGCTGGCGTAGCTCAACGGTAGAGCACCTGCCTTGTAAGCAGGGGGTTACGGGTTCAAATCCCGTCGCCAGCTCTGCCCGCCCGGCGGCCGAGCACGAAGCGGTTTCGACTGCTTCTCTGAAAACCAGAGTGATTCCGGAGGGTTGCCCGAGCGGCCAAAGGGAGCAGACTGTAAATCTGCCGGCACTAGCCTACGGAGGTTCGAACCCTCCACCCTCCACCGACGTGCCTCTCTTCTTCGGTTTCGTCTGTCGAGACGACCCGAAGAATCCGGAGAACACGCCAACGCGGGTGTAGCTCAGTTGGTAGAGCGTCAGCCTTCCAAGCTGAACGTCGCCGGTTCGAATCCGGTCGCCCGCTCCGAACAATCTCGATTTCTACCCGTTTCAATCCGCCCAGGTAGCTCAGTGGTAGAGCACCTCCTTGGTAAGGAGGAGGTCGTGGGTTCAATCCCCATCCTGGGCTCCAGCCCTCTCGTCTAGACCCCAACCGCTCACTAGGAAGACTCACGATGGCGAAGGAACAGTTCGTCCGTAACAAGCCGCACATCAACGTCGGAACCATCGGTCACATCG
>CALKVR010000184.1 GCA_938004815.1 uncultured Polyangiaceae bacterium
GTGCGACTTCTGCAGATCGAAGTTGTCGTTCGGGCCGTAGAGGTTCGTCGGCATGAGGCTGATCGCGCGCATGCCGAACTGCTTGTGATACGCCTTGCAGGCCTGGATACCAGCGATCTTGGCGACCGCGTACGCGTCGTTGGTCGGCTCGAGCGCGCCCGTGAGCAGGTAGTCCTCTTTCAATGGCTGGGGCGCGAGCTTGGGGTAGATGCACGAGCTGCCCAAGAACAAGAGCTTGCTCACGCCGCTCTTGTGGGCGGCGTCGATGACGTGCGTCTGGATGAGCAGGTTGTCGCGGATGAAGTCTGCCGGATACGTGTCGTTCGCGAGGATGCCGCCCACCTTGGCCGCGGCGAGGAACACGTAGGCCGGTCGCTCCGCCTCGAAGAACCGGTCGACCGCGACGCGATCGGTGAGATCGAGCTCGGCGCGCCCGCGCGTGACGATGGGGCCCAGGCCCTCGGCCTCGAGCCGCCGGACGATGGCGCTCCCGACCAGGCCCCGATGACCGGCGACGTAGATCTTTTCTCGGCGCTCCATCAATCCTCGAGGAGCATGCCGCTCGCGACCTCGCTCGCGACCTCGGCGCCGACCAGCTTCTCGACCAGCGCGAGCGCGAAGTCGAACGCCGCGCCAGGCCCGGGCGAGGTGATGAGCATACCGTCTTCGACCACCTTGCCGAGCGCGAGCGACGCGTGCGCGCTGACGATCGCGTGCACCGAAGGGTGACAGGTCATCCGCTTGCCGGCGAAGACGCCGTGCTGGGCGAGGGCGAACGGCGCGGCGCAGATCGCGCCGACCACCTTGCCCTCACGCTCCGCCCTCTCGAGGAGGGCACCGACCCGCTCGGACTCGGCCAGCTTCTGCGCGCCGGCTGCGCCGCCAGGCAAGACGACGGCGTCGTAGCCGCCCGTCGCCGCGTCCAGAGCGAGGTCGGGAGCGATGCGCACCTCTCGGCTGCAGGTGACCACGCCCGGCCCGTCGAGCCCGGCCACGTCGACGTGGACGCCGGCGCGCCGCAGGACGTCGATCGGGATCACCGCCTCCATCTCTTCGGCGCCGCCAGCGAGGATGACCAGCACGCGTTTTTTGGCGCCCATGATCCGCTCAGCCGAGGTGGACTTCTTTGCCGTTCACCGAGACCACCTCTCGGCTCGTGATCGCGGCGCGATCGGATCGCGTGCTCCACTCGCCGTGGACCACGGCGGCGGTCTCGCCGGTGTGGACGCTGAGGAGCGATTTCACCCGCGTGAGCACGGTGCCGAATGCCTCGGTGACGCGGTCGGCGACGACGCTCAGGTGCTTGGCCCTGATGTCGACGCGCGGGCCCTCGACGCTCACGCCGTGCTCGCCCGAGAGCTCGAGCGTGCCGCCCGATGCGCGCAGATCGACGTCGCCGCGAAAACGAAGCTCGGTGCGGCCGGCGCTGGCCAGCACGCCGATGACGAAGAACCGCTCGGCCTCGCCGATGACCAAGAGCGAGTCGCCAGGCGCAGGGACGAACGCGTACGCGAGGGCAAGCCGAGGCCGGATCACCTCACCGCCCGGGAGTGACGCCTCGAGCACCGCGCCCGCGCGCAGCACCTCTGCCGGGCCGAGGTAGCGGCCCGCGAGGGCGCGCGCGTCGACGTCTCCTTGAAACGAGCGTGCGGCTGTCATGGTCCTGGTAGCGTACGGGCGATGACGAGGACACTAGAGGATCGGGGTGCCGGCGTCGACGGGCTCTCGGCGGCGGAGCTCTCGGACCTGACCGGCGCGACCGTGCTCGACTGCCTCGGCAAGCAGCCCGGGCCGCCGGAGCTCGCCGGCGATCTCGCCCATGCCTTGGCGCTGCCGGATGCGGTCCGGGCCGACCTGTGGCGGGCGCTCGAGCCGAACCTCGGGGTGATCAACACCGAGCGCACCGCCGGCCTCGTCCAGGCGTTCTGCGACCGGCACGGCATCGATCCCCGCGGCCTTACGCCCGTGATCGGCGCGTGCCGCTTCCTTTTCCAGCGCGGCGCCGAGCGGAACACCCCTCCCCCTCGGCTCGAGGACGATCTCAGGCGCCTCCTCGTCGCGAAGGGCGGCGAGGCCGCCGCGATCGACGCCGTCGTCGCGGCCATTCTCGCCTGCTACGAGGAGGCCGCGCCCAAGCTCCGGCTCAAGGCGATCTACGAGGCCCTCACCGACCACGGGCGCGTGATCACGGACGTCAAGTGGCGCGTCGACAACGTGAGCCACGCCAACACGGGCGAGTCGATCAACGTGCCGGTCACCCTCCTCACGTTGCGCTACCGCGAGGGCGACCAGAGCGGGCAGATGACGGTGCAGGTCCTCCCGGACGAGTTGAAGAAGCTGCTCCACGCGTGCCAAGAGGCGCTCCGCTGATCGTTACTCGAGGATCGCGTCGAGGGCGCGGCGCAGCTCGGCGGCTTCTTCGGGGAGGATCTGGTAGCTCGCGTGGCCCGCGTTCGGGCCCTCTTGATACTGGAGCGTGATGGTCGCCACCGGCACGCCGAGGTTCGTGCCGTGGGTCGACGCCTTGATGACGTCGACGCGCCACCGGACGCCGCGCACGACCCGCCCGTGATCGGCCACGCTGAGAAAGACCGCCGCCTGCCGCAGCTGAGGGATCGCCGCGTCGAAGATCGGCAGCAGGAGATCGCGCACCCGGGCCGCCGCAGGCGCGGGCACGAGGGCGCCGATGTCAGCCGAAAAGGCGTCGCGATCGACGCCCGCGCGGGACGCCTGAAGGAACAGGAACCGGCATGCCTTCGCGGGCGCGGCGAGCTGCCCGAGCGCGACGTCGTGCTTGCGGCCGTAGCGCTTCATCGCCGTCTCGGCACGATCGTCGAGCACGGGGGTGAGGTTCGCCTCCATCACCTCGGCCCAGGTCGCCTGGACCGCTCCAGGGAGCTCGAGGAGCGCGGCGAGCTCGGATCCGAGCTCGGGCGGGCCGGCTCGCCCGAGCAGACAGCGAAGCGCGACGGGTGCGGTCATGGCGCGACCACCGCCAGCGCGACGCAGCGTTCGAGGGCGTGCGCGGACTCGACGACGTGGTGCGGCTCGACGCCGACGCCGTCGATCGGCCGCCCGTCGGGCAGCAAGTACGTCGCAACGGTCGCGTAGCGCGGCCCGCCGCTCGGGGACGACACGACAGCCTGCGCGGTCGCCTTGCCGTACGTCGGCGTCCCGACGACGACGGCGCGCCCGTGATGGCGGAGCGCGGCCGCGACGAGCTCGGCCGCCGAGGCGGTCGCGCCGTCGACGAGCACGTAGAGCCGCCACGGATAGGGGCTCATGGCCCTCGCCGGGAGCGGCTCGTCGTCGCCGTCGGCGTCTCGCGCGCGGAGGATCGTCGTTCCCTCGGGCAAGAACGCGCCGGCCACGCGCAGGGCGGCGGCCGCGTCGCCACCCCGGCATGCCCGCAGATCGAGGATGACGGTGTGCAGGCCGCCGCCACCGATCGCGTCGAGCGCCACGAACAGATCGCGATCGGCGTGCGACGAGAACACGTCGAGACGAACCCGCGCGACACCGGGAGCGACCTGGTCGGCGACGACCTCGGTGGCGTCACCACGCGCGACGGCCCCGAGCGCGGACAGGTGGGTCGGGTCGAGCGCCCCCGGATCGACGACGGGTGCGTCGGCCAGCGTGTAGAGCACGTTGACGACGCTCGGCACGATCTGCGCGCCGACCGGCGCGTTCATGTTGTTGCCGGTCGTCGGGTTGAGCAGCGACTCGCCCGGCAGACCCGAGACGAAGACGATCGGGTTGCCGACGGTGGTCTTGCCCGGCCCCTTGATGATGCCCGTGACCAGCCCGCCGATCGCGCCGAGCTCGTCGCCGGACGTCATCACCTTCAGCGTGCCCATGTTGGTAGCGGGCATGAACCCGATGCTCACGAACGGCGAGAAGGGCGCCGACTGCATGTTGAGCCCGATGCTGGGGTACGGCACCGGGATGAACGGCGCGGGCGGCGCGGGCGTCTTGCAGACATCGGGAAAATTGAGAGAGGACCCTGCGCCTCGGTTGCTTGCCGGCAGCATTCAGTCGCCTCGCTCTCTTCGCTCGCTCGGGGTCTGTCGCATGCGCTCCTCGTCAGCCCATCCGTACCGTCGTGCTCTTGATGCGGGCCTTGTGGAGCGTCTTGATGACCACGCGCCCCGCCTGGAGAAGCCAATGGCCGCGCGCGTGCTCGTCGACCTCACCCGCCTCGACGTCGAGGCGTTCCCGGATGACCCGCTGCTGCTCGCCCACGATCTCCACCGCTCGCGCCGCCAGGCGCCGCAGCCCGTCGGTCTGCACCCGGACCGCCCCGCCCTTCACGCGCACACCGCGGTCACCGATGAGCCGCAGCCGCCCGCCGTCGGCACGCAGCGTCACGCCGGCCGGGTTCGAGAAGCTGGTCTGCCCCCGCCCGTGGAGGACACCGATCGCGTAGAACGATCGCTCGTCGCCCACCACCAGTAGCTCGTCGCCCGCCCCCGGCCGATAGGGCGACGTGAAAGCGGGGGTCGCGTGAA
>CALKVR010000185.1 GCA_938004815.1 uncultured Polyangiaceae bacterium
GATCTGGGGTGTCATCGCCGCCGTCTTCTTCTTGTTCAACATCTTCACTCTGAACGAGGGGATCTGGTTCCAATGGCCCGCGGTCATCTTCGGGATCCCGTTCGCGTTCAAGGTTGTCCTGCTCCTCTTTCCCGCCGGGACCAAGAAGCGCCCCCTGATCCCCGTCGACGCCGCGCTCGACGGCGACGCGCGCCGCATGACCCAATACCTCGCGGGCCGCCCCCGCGTGCGAATCGACGTACCGCCGTCGTATCCCCCGCCGTCAATGCACGCGGTCGAACAGACGGCCGAGCGTGAAGCCGCGGCAATGGCCGAGGCGAGCGCCCCTCACGGCCGCGCGCGGCACCCGAGCTGAGCGTGACGGCCGTCAGGTCGGGGCGCGCTGGTTGAGCGCGCCCAGGTAGTCGCGCTTTCCGACCTCGACGCCGTTGTGGCGGAGCAGCGCGTACACGTGGGTGAGGTGAAAGAAAAAATTCGGGACGGCGTGCTCCAAGAAGTAGTCGGCGCCGGTCATCCACTTTCCCTCCCAGCGAGGCTGCGAGACCTTGCGCTCGCCTGCGCCGGCGAAGTCGCTCTCGCTCAAGGTGTCGAGGAACGCGACCGTGCTCGCGACGCGCGCCCGGAGCTCGGCGAGCGTCGTCTCGGTATCGGCGTTCGACGGCGCGTCTTTGCCCGTCAACCGAGCAGCCGCGAGCTTGGCGGTGTCGCAGGTGGTCTGCACCTGCTTCGCCAGCGGAAACTGGTCCGGCGCGAGGCGGAACGTCGCGAAGACGGTGTCACCGATCTTCTTCGACGTCGCGAACGCCTCGGCCGTGGCCAGCCACTTGTCGAGCTGGCCGAGCTGCTTCTTCATCTGAGTGAACAGGGCGTAGTACATGCCCGCCACTATAGTCGCTCGGCCAGCCGCTCGGCCGCCAGAACGTCAGTTCCTTGCGCCGCCGTGCTTCAGCACGCTCATCGCACGGTGCGTGGCGACTTGCTCGGGCAAGATCTCGGTCTCGATCAGCGAGCGCGCCGCGACGTCGAGATCTTTCAGGTCGCGCTTGTAGTCGGCGAGGCCGTGGTCCTCGCCCTCTTCGAGCGCGGCGATCGCGGCGTCGTTGCCGAACACGCGCGCCGAACCCTCGACTGCCTTGGCGAACATGCCCCACGCCCCCGCGCCCGACGCCGGCGCGCCCCCGGCCTGAACGATGGCGTTGCGAAGCAGGTTCCCCCGCCTCTCGTGCGATCGCAGGCAGTTCACGACGTCGGTGTAGCCACCGCTGGCAGCGTCGAGCTTCTCGAGCGCCATGCGGTACGTCTCGACCGCCGCGAGCTCGCCGCGCAAGAAGCTGTTGAGGTGATTGATGTCCTTGGTCATGGTTCCCATGCCACATCTCCTTGGTTGGTACGGAGATATCGCTGCAAGCCGGGTGCCCGGTAGAATGTGGCATGCGTGCGCTGCGGCCTTTCTGGCGATTCGCCGCCCGCGACGTCGCTCTGACGGCGCTGATGATCGCGCTCTGGGTCATCGAGTCTCAGACGCGCGCCGAGGGCACCACCACCGCCGCCATGATCGGCGTGGCAGCCGGCCTCATGACCACGGTGATCGCGTTTTTCTGCCACGAGTGGGGCCACCTGCTCTTCGCGCTCGGCGCGGGCGGCATCGTCGAGCCGCCTGGCTCGCTCGCGTCGGTCTTTCTCTTCTTCTTCGACGTCGGGCGCAGCGATCGACGCGCGTTCTTGATGATGAGCTACGGCGGCTACGTGGCGAGCGTGCTCGCGCTGGCCGTCATCCTCGTCGCGGTCCCGTGGTCGGCCCTCTCGGGCCAGGTGGCGCTGCTCACGGCGTCGCTCGGCGTCATCGCGACGCTCGCGCTCGAGATCCCGACTACCGTACGCGTGGCGCGCGGCGGGCCGCTGCCGCGCGGCAAAGTGTTCGTCGAGGGCGTTCGAGGGTGAGGGGGCGAGCGCTCAGCAGGGGCTCTTGCCCGACGGGCAGCCGATGAAGTGCTGCGGCGCCGGCCCGTACGGGTTGATCGAGATTCGGTTGTCTTGGTTGTCGACCTTGATCAGGTTCGGCTGAATCTTGATGTTCGACTTGCCGACCTTGATCTGAATCCCTTGCTCGGCTTTCCAGCTGATGATGCCGTCGGCCTTGAGCGCCATGGTCTCACCGTTGCACTGGAACTTGATGCTCTGCCGCGTCCACTGCTTGAACTTTTGCTTCACCTCGTCGCGCCGGTTGCCGCCGATCTTGGTGAGCTGGTCGCGACCGACCTGGATGGTCTGGTCGCTGCCGATCTTGGTCCGCTGGTCACCGATGATGCTGATCATGTCGTCGGTCCCGATGTAGGCCGAGCGATAGTTGCCCACGACCGTCACCCAGTTGTTGCGGATGACCCAGTGCATGTCGTTGTTGGCCTGCATGTAGAGGTTCTCGGACTGACTCGTGTCGTCGATCTTGAAACCGCTGCCCGCCCATTGATGGTTCACGCCCGTCGGCGACGGCGCCTGATGAATGCCGGCGTTGGTCACGAGCCCATTGATCTCTTGCGCCGAAAGCGGCGTCCCGCCCCACGGGCTGCCGACCGTGCCGGCACCGGCGGCGCCCGCCGCGCCCATGACCATCCGCGGGCTCGACTCGCTGAAGAGGCCGGTCACGCGCTTGTACTTCGGCAAGGGATCCGGCACCGGGTTCGTCTCGGTGTAGACGCGCCCGATGACGACGGGCCGGTCGGGGTCGCCGCCCAGGAACTCTACGAGCACCTCTTGGCCGAACGAGTCGCCAGCCCACGGCTGGTTGGTGGGGAGCCAGCACGAGCTCGTCTCGTTGCGCCGACTCTCACGATCCCAGTGAAAGTGCACGCGCACGCGACCGTACTCGTCGGTGTGAATCTCTTCACCCCCGGGCCCCACCACCACGGCGCTCTCCAGACCGCGTACGTACGGTTTGGGGGTGATCGGCTCGGGGCGATACGGGACCGAGGTGGCCACTGCCTCGACGTCTGCTCGCCAGTCGCCATCGTGATCGCCCTCGAGCGTGCATGCCGCGACCAAGAGCGGTGAGCTCGACGCGAGGGCGCGGTGCGGGTGGTCGAACACCGTCAGGATGCGCCCGGGCGCCAGATCGAGGGCGTTCGACTCGAAGCTCACGATCTTGGCGTCGTTGCGCTTGCCGAGGAGGCGATTCGTAGCCTTTCGCGTACCCTCGCCGGTGTCGGTGCGCGCGACCCCGCGATCGTCCGCCGACGGCGTGCCCCCATCGCCGCTCGCCTTGTAGAGCATCGCCCCCGGCTCGTAGTCGAACTGCTCGAGCGGCGCCTCTTGCGGCAGACCGAACGTGGTGCTGACGCGAGGTTGGCTCGTGCTCCTCAGGCGGTAGTCGAGGTCACCGAGCGTCATCGCGCCAGGGCGCAGCCTGGAGCGCACCGCGACGTGGGTCACGAACGTGCCGTCGGGGTTGGGCCGCTCGTGGAACTGCAACATCGGGTGGGTGATCGCGCGCGACTGCGGCTCGTCGTCGAGCACCATTCGCGTACCGCCGTTGGTCTGCTCGAACAGGTACGTGATCCCGGCGTCCTCCATCATTCGGCAGATGAACGTGAAGTCGCTCTCGCCGTACTGCACCCGAAATTTGCGGACGACGTGGCTGCCGGCGTTGCACCGCGCCTCGAACTCGATGCCCCACTCGCCGAGGATCTTCTTCACGATGTCGAGCTCGGACTCGTACTGGAAGATCCGGTAGTTCTTGCGCTGCGTCAGGTGCCACGCCCGCGGCACGATCACCACTCGGTAGGTCGCGAGGTGCCCCTTCTCGACTCGAACCTGCTCCATCTCCAAGCAGATGCCGGACCACTTCTGGCTCGCCCAGTGGGTCGAGAGCCCGAACGACGCGTCTTGACCGATCACCTGGTCGAAGTCGACGTCCAGGTTCTCGGACACCACGCGAAGCTCGATTCGGAACAGCTGGTTGAGCGCCTGCTGCACCGAGAACGATCGAACGTCGAGCGCATCACCCGTTGCAACGCTGGCGGTAGCGTCATTGCTCTTGTTCATTGTTCACCTACCAGCGACAGAGGCTGTTGATGACGACGGCGGGAGACGAGATCTTGACCTCACCCGTCGTGAGCGAGATGACCGAGCTGCCGCATTTGAACTCGATCTTCTCTTTGGCCTCGAGGATGCAGCCCTTCTTCGCCTTGTGGTTGATGACACCCTTGGACTCGATGTGGATGTTCTTCTCCGCGATGAGGCCGATGCCCTCGAAGACGTCTTCGGTGCGGTCCTTTTGCACGATCATGACCTGATCTTTGGTGACCCGGAGCTGCTGGTCTTTCCACACGTTGATGAACTGCTTGTTCTTCACCTCGAGCGTGTCGGTGCCACCGATGCGCACGCCTCGGTAGTTTCCGACCACGGTCTTCCAGGCGTTCTTGACCAGGATGGTCAGGTCCTTCTCGGCCTGGAGGAACACGAGGTTCTCGCCGCTGGCATCCTCGAGCAGGAACGCGTTGTTGGTGCGCTGGTACCAGGCTTGGCCCCGCGGCGTCGCCTTCCAGAACGACTGCGGCGGCTTGGCGCGAAACGCCGGGCTCGGCCCCGCCATCTGCGTCGTGTAGACACCGACCTGGTCGAGCGCGCTGCCGAGGACCATCCAGGGGGTCGAGCGACCGACGAGCCCCGTGATCGTCTTGCCCTCCGGCAGCTTGTACGGTGGCGGCTGGTGCTCGGTGAACACGCGGCCGATGACGACGGGCCGATCGGGGTCGCCACCGAAGAACTCGACCAGCACCTCTTGCCCGATGCGCGGGATGACGGTGCCGCCGAAGCCGGTGCCGGCCCAGGGCTGGTTCGTCGGAAGCCAGCATGAGCTGTCCCCGTCTCGGCGGCTCTCGCGGTCCCAATGAAAGTGCACGCGCACGCGCGCGTACTCGTCACAGTGGATCTCGTCGCTCGAGGGGCCGACGACGGTCGCGCTCTCGAGTCCGTACGCGCGAGGCTTCGGGGTCACGGGCTCGGGGCGAAACGGGATCGACGTGTCGGTCGAGTCGACGTGGACACGCCAGTCGCCGTCGTGCTCACCCTCGAGGATGGCGGCGGTGACGAGGAGACCCCCGCCGGCGTCGACGGCGGCGTGGGGATGGTTGGCGATGCTGAGGATCGAGCCCGGAGCGAGGTCCAAGAGGTTCGACTCGAACGTGACGCGCTTCGCGTCTTGCCGCTTGCCGAGCAGGCGATTCTGCGTCTTGCGATTGCCCGCTCCTTGATCGGTGCGCGTCGCGCCACGGTCGTCGGCGAAGGGCGTGCTGCCACCACCGGCCCCGAGATAGAGGAACGCCCCAGGCTCGTACTCGAACTGCTCGAGCGCGGCCTCCTGGGGCAGACCGCCGGGGACGGAGAGGCGCGGCTGCTGCGTGCTCGGACGCCGGTAGTCGAGGTCGCCGATCGTCATCTTGCCCGGGCGCGTGCGCTGTCCGACGCCCACACGCGTGACGAAATCGACGCCGTTTGCCGGCTGATCGTGAAAGTGGACCCCGGGGTGGCCGCTATCGCGCGACTGGGGGTTGTCGTCGAGCACCATGACGGTTCCGTCACCCGCATCTTCGAAATAGAAGCTGATGCCCGCGTCTTCGAGCATCCGGCAGACGAAGTTGTAGTCGGTCTCGGCGTACTGGGTTCGGTACTTGCGCGCGATGTGGGCCGCGCCATCGACCAGGGCTCGGTTCGCGACGCCCCACTCGTTCAAGATCTGCTGCGCGATCTGCAGCTCGGACTTGTACTGAAATATCCGATAGTTCTTTCGTTGCGTGAGCAGGTAGGCGCGCGGGGCGATCGTCAGCGTGTAGGTCGCGTCGCCCGCTCTGTCGACGCGGACCTGGTCGATCGCGACGCAGACACCTGTCCACGTGCGAGCGGCACGATCGGTCGCGAGGGTGAACGTCGCCGCTTGGCCGATCACCTCGTCGAAGTCGATGTCGAGATTCGACGAGACGACGTGGAGCTCGACGCGGAAGAGCTGGCTCATCGCCTGCGTAACCGCGAACGTACGCACGTCCAGGTTGTCGCCCGTCGCAATCGATGCGCTCGCGTGGTGCGTCATGGTGGTCCTCAGAATTGAGATTTGAACCAATCGAGCGCCTTGCCGCCCGCGAAGTTGCCGACGGCCTCGGCGCCCTTGCCGATCTCGGCACCGTTCTTGATGCCCACCTCGAAGCCGTTGCGGAAGCCACGCCAGATCTGGAACAGGCTCCAGATGGTCTTGATCTTCTCGTGGTAGCCCGCCGTGTTCGAGTAGTTGCTGGGCGGCCCGCCGATGAAGACCTCCTCTTTCGGCAGCCCCGGGTTCTTCTGGATCGTGGCGCCGCCGAAGCACTTGGTGCGGTCACCCCAGCGCGAGGCCGCCTTCTTGTTGATGCTCACCCACTTGCTGCCCTGCGCGACGACCGACTCGTGGCACTTCGTCGTCTTGTCCTCGTCCTCACCGCGCACCGCGTTGAGATCCTGGATCCACACGTTGGGTGAGCCCGTCTTGACCTCGGGCTCGGGCGGCTTGGCGAGCTTCTCGGCCACCGCCTCGACGAGGGGGTCGATGACGAACTCTCCGACGGCCCACTCGATCACGATCGACCCGACGAGCACGGCCGCACCCGCAGGCGTCCAGGCGAACGCGAGTGACACCCACCGCAGCTGGGCTGCCGTCGTCGCGAGCCAGACACCGAATTTGATGTGCTGGCTGTTGTCGTGCGAGATCCACTCGGTCCGGCGTGCAGCAGGCTTGGGCTCGTCGCTCATGGCGCCTCCAGCGGCTCGTACGTGTTGAGAAAGCTCTCCATCGCCTCACGGCACAGGTCCTCGGACGCAGGCGGCCCCTGCACGCGGAACATCCAGAGCTTGTCGGCGATCGACCAGAACACGCTCACCTCGAAGACGTCCGGGCTGCCGAATCGCTGCGCGAGCAGCTCGGCCCCCTTGACCGGGCGGTCCATCGCGACGCGCTCGAGCAGGCGATAACCGGGCATGGCCACACGGAGCCGCGACAGGCCCTTCTCCATGTTCTCGCGCGCCTGTGCGGCCGGCCCCAGCTCTTGGGCGTTGGCGACGAGCTCGCCTCGGCGCCAGAAGTAGCGCGTCTTGTCCTCCCAGCCCGCGGGGACCTCGAAGATGCACTCGGTGGTCTGGTGCGTGTCGGTGCCCATGACTATTTCTTCCGGAACTTGATCGTCTCCAGCGTGTGCTCGACGCGCTGGTCCACGATCTCGCGAGCCACCGCAGGCCCGACCCACTGGAAGTTCAGCGTCACGTCGAAGTAGTGAATCGTGACCACGCGGTGATAGTCGGCGCCCTGCACGTTGCGGGCGATGACGCTCACGTCCTGGGCGTCGAGGACGCCAACCTGGATGCGCTCACTCCGCACGATCTCGCGCTCGTCGTAGTCGCCACCCTTCATCTCGCGGAACGTCGCCTCGAGGTCTTGCTCGGGCGCGTAGCCCTGCCGAGTGATCGCGAGCCGGTTCAGCGGACCGTCGCCTCGCTGGTCGTATTGGTTGACGGTCTGGTCGAGCCAGCCCTCACCGTCGAGCGTAAAGTCGAAGGCTTTCGTCGCGAACCAGGTCATGGCGTCGGCAGCTCCACCACGTGGCTCACTTCGGGCATCGCGCGCACCGCCGCCGAGCCGGTGGCGACGATGAGCTGGGTCTTGGTGGTCCACCGGAGGAGCGCGCGGACCAGGTCGGTGGCGCCGTCGCCGAAACCGAGCTCGGGGGCGTCGAGCAGGATGATCGAGTCGACGATCGGGCGCTTGGCGGTGTAGAGCGCCACGATGTAGGCCTGTTGTTGCGAGGTCGACAGCGTCTCGAACGAGCGCTGTATGGCGGTCGGCTTGTGGATCACCGTCATGTGGAAGCTCGTGCCGTAGCGGCGGAGACCGGCGATCTCGTACTCGGGAAAGAGCTCCCCGAACCGGTCCGACGCGAGCTGCTTGGCCTGCGCCTTCTCGGGTTGATCGAGCACGTCGTAGAGGTCGGCGAACTTGGAATTGCGCGTCGTCAGCCGGCTGCGCAGCGCGGCGTCGTCGGCGCCGAAGCTGATCGGGCCCTCGAGCTGCCTGCTGTCGTGGAGGTAGTGTATCGAGCCGCGCTCGGCCTCGCCCGGCTCGCTCAAGATGCCGACGAGGGACACCGGGTATTCGGGCTTGTCACCGCCCCTACCCAGCACCGACTCGCTCTGGAGGAGGTTGTCGGCGAGCGCGAAGCGGGTCTGCTCGTTCGGGCTCGCCTCCCAATTGATCGACACCTTGGCGACGCCGTGCGAGCCCGGCAGCGAGTCCCAGCGGTAGTCGGGTGACCCGTACTCGGCGACGGCCTCCTTGGCCGCGGCGATCGTGTCGAGGAACGTCGTCTTGCCGGTCGCCTGCTTGCCGTAGACGACGACGAGGTCGGGCTCGGATACCGGCAGGTCCTTTTTCAGGCCGTCCAGCCCGCGAACACCCATGAAGTGAAATCCGCGAATCCGCATGTCAGCCGCTCCCTCCATCAGTGGACTGAAAGACGACCTTCGGAGACGCGAGGATCGTGATGTTCGACGGCGTCATGACGATGTAGCTCTTGCCGACGACGAACTCGATCTGCGTCTTCGATTCGACCAGGAGCTGCTTCTTCTGCGACTGGTAGTGGATCGTGTCGTCTGCCTCTTGCCAGTAGCCGGGCGGCCCGACCTGCAGCGCGTACTCGCCGCGCACCTCGACGCCCTTGCGCTCGGTGACGATGAGCTTCTGGTTGCCGACGACGTTCAACCCACAGCTGCCACCGATCTGCGTATCGTGCACGTTCTGGATCGTGAGCTGGTCGTCGGTGCCGACGACGCACTCGCGATCGTTGCCGACGATCGTTCGCCAGCAATTGTTGACGACGACGTTGAAGTCCTTTTGTGCCTGCAGGTAGACGACCTGGCTCCCGTCCGTGTCGTCCATCTTCATGC